>CAYFIY010000017.1:0-29459 GCA_964343275.1 Hadarchaeota archaeon (SeqCode) | reverse complement strand
CACCATAACCCGGTGGTGAGACTCAGCTGTGGTGTGAAGTCTATCTAGCGCCTCCGTGACAATCGAAACTGCTGTGTTGAAGCCAAATGTGAAGTCTGTGGCGGCTAAATCGTTGTCTATTGTCTTTGGAACTCCAACACAAGGAAGGCCCATCTCAAACAGCTTCTGGGCGACTCCCAATGTATCATCGCCGCCGATTGCCACGAGTGCATCAATGGAGAACTTTTTAACGTTCTGTAGAACCCTCTGGGGGTCACCTTCCTTTTTGAAGGGATTTGTCCTAGAGGTACCTAAAATGGTGCCACCGCGATGCAATATGTCCGAAATAGCGTTTAAATCCAGATGAACAATGTCACCATTAAGTAAACCATGCCAACCGTCCCTTATACCGACTATCTCGTGACCGTGATGCATAATTCCTTTCCTCACAAGTGCCCTAATCACTGCATTCGTGCCCGGTGTATCTCCCCCTCCGCAAAGAATTGCAACCTTCATTTTCTTACCCGACGTATTCGATTGAGCATTCCAAGATTTGGTAACCTTTGAATATTTAAGGATTATGGTGTATCTAAATGAGTTTATTGTGCTTAATCTTCACCGATTACAATTTATAGGGATAGTTTCCAGATTTCGCGACGAGTAAAAATTAATGGCTAATTGTTTATAAGCAGACACAGTTTTATCTAAGGAAGGAGGTCAAGTTTCGTGACAAAAAATTTAGACATCGAAAAGATGGCCTTGGATTTAGCCATGAGTGGAGATATTGCCCAAAAAAAAGCATTGAATGCAGAAATATTGGACCTCGCTTACGAAGAAGGGATCTATCCTTCGAGTATACATAATTTTTACATGGCACGTGGCAGAAGTGAAGTCTCTGGTTTTACTGTACCCGCCATCAATTTAAGAAGCATGACCTACGATTTAGCTCGCGCTATATTCAGGGTGGCCAAGAAAAATAATTCTGGGGCATTTATCTTCGAAATTGCCAGGTCGGAGATGGAGTACACAGATCAGCCACCAGTGGAATATTCCGGTGAGGTACTGGCCGCCGCGATAAAAGAAAGTTTCCGTGGACCCGTCTTCATACAGGTTGATCATGGTAAGGTCGATGCAAAAATGTTTCATGAAAATCCTGATAAAGAGATAGACAGTCTAAAAACTATATTTGCCGAAGCTATGGATGTTGGATTTTACAATATAGACATCGATTCATCCACGTTGGTGGATCTGTCCAAGCCAGACGTAGACGAACAGCAGCTTCTCAATTATGAAGTTTGCGCGAAGCTTACACGATTTATCCGACAAAATCAGCTAGCTGGAATTGAAATTTCTATCGGTGGTGAAATCGGAGAGGTAGGTGGTAAGAATTCAACTCCGGAAGAACTACGAGCGTTCGTGCGAGGATGTCAAAAAATATTCAAGGACCAAGCGGGGGCCAGTAAAATAAGCGTTCAAACTGGCACCAAACATGGCGGTGTAGTTTTACCTGATGGAACTATAGCGCAGGTGAAACTGGACTTTGAGACCTTACAAACTTTATCTAAGACCGCTAGAGATGAATTCGGCCTAGCTGGCGCGGTTCAACACGGCGCATCCACTCTGCCAGCTGAAGCATTCCATAATTTCCCCGAGACCGAAACAGCAGAAGTGCATCTAGCCACAGAATTCCAGAATATGATTTACGAAAGCAAACATTTCCCGGAAGACTTGAAGGTGAAAATTTATGAATGGCTAAAAACAAATTTTGCCAAAGAGAGAAAGATGGAACAAACCGAAGAACAATTTTTGTATAAAACACGTAAAAATGCTCTCGGTCCATTTAAAAAAGATATCTTAGCACTTCCTGCTGCAGATAAGGATGCGATAGCGGCGGACATTGAGGAAAAATTTAATTTTCTATTTAAAAAGCTGAACTCAGTTAATAACAAACAATTGGTAGACAAATATACAACTTTGAAACGCGCGACTTAAAAAAAATAAGACATTTCGGGACGGTGGGGATTGTGGTTTCTAATATCTTTTTCGGGATAGGTTAAGCACGCCCGAACAATCGGCGTAAATCTAGATCAACTGCCACTCGGGTATATCCAACGACCAATATCCGTTTCTTAAGACCTTGGCACCCTTCACTAACTTTAGCGGTCGTTTGAAAATAGGGCCGTCATAGACGAACGTGTGATACTCACCTAATTCCCCACAAAGGTCGACCTTACCAACTTTCGCTAAGTCATTTACAAAGCTTCGGTCTATTTCTCGTCCCAACCATTCCTCACCAAGCAAATCAGCCCTTAACCTAACCACGATTGCTCTGAAGCCTGCATCTATAAACTCGGTGAGGATATCTCTCGTGGCACGATTCCAGAGTGGTACTATGGAGTTAATATCCAATTCTTCACAAACCATATCTACCCAGTCCTTATGTTCTTGAACATGGATATCCCCGAACACTACACTGCTCACGCCCATCCGTTTTAGCTCATAAATTGCTGCCTTAAATTCCTCCTCATAGGTATTCCACGTAGTGCTTCTCTGGATGACGGGGATACCGATTGATTGTGACTGAACGACAATCAACTTTTGGTCTAATCCATGTGACCTAGTTCTGCCATCTTTAGATATCATGTTTAAAATGTAAGAAACCTCAAATCCGTCCGAAATGGCTTTATAACATGATAAACAGCTCTCCTTACCTCCACTCCATGATGCCACAACTTTCATTATATCACCGTCAGATTGGATATCCCCCACACCTTTTGCAATATGTGGATGCGCTTGAAGCGGTTGAATTACAAAAATGACAAATTTTGCCCTCAAAATCTGTTGGGCGAGGGACACCAACGATTGACCTGTAAATCTCATAATAAAATAGATGTTCCTTGTCTCTGATGGTCACTTTGTCCTCTTCGATGTACTTGTCCCTTTTCTCATTAAACTCCGAATCGGAGATGGTAGAACTAAAAAAGCTTATAAGCATATTTGTTCCTGACCCAAACTCGATTGGTGTTTTAACTCTCCATATCACTTCGGGAGGTAGAACTTTTTCGAATGCCTTCCGTAGGATCCACTTACCCCAAGTTTGACCATTTCCGCTTCGAACTTTCAAGGTATGATCCAGCTTCTTGGCAAATTTTTTGAACTTGGGATCGAGGTATGGGAGTTTAACTTCCATACTCAGAAATTCCGCCAAACGCACCGAGGAAAAATGCATAGCGCTCCACAGTTTTTGAAGCGCCAAATTTAGCTCATCATTCCTCAAACCATGCAAAAAGCTGTATCCAATAAAAAGTTCATCGCACCCGTCACCAGTCAGGACCGCGCTCGCACCGTTTTCTTTCGCGTACTTCAGGCAAGCATAAATCGTCGCACTATTACGTATCTCCATGGGATCAAAAGAGTCCATTATCCTGATGACAACTCGGATCGCGTCGTGTAACTCCTTTGGGTCAATATAGTGGATAAGGTGTTTCAGCCCCAGACGATTTGCCATCAAAGTTGCATACTCGATATCTGAAGCTTTGGCATTTTGTAAAGCAGCCGTAAACGCAGTTAGCTTAGTCCGTTTGGATGCAAGATAGGCAAGAATCGATGTATCAAGACCACCTGAAAGTAGGATTCCATCACCTAAATTTTTTCCAACGCTTTCATCTAAGGCTTTCACGAGGTAGTCACAAAAACTTGACAATTCATTTAGGGGGTTTACGTCAAATTTTTCAACGATTTTAATCCGCCCCTATTAACGTGTATGCTGCTACCTCAGCGCCTCTTTCAGCGGCGGCTTCTTCGCATGCGGATCCTATCACTATAACATCGTTGTTTCTGGGCTTAAAAATAAAAAGTAGTTTTTTGGCAAGTTGTGGGTAATCTTTTTCAAAATCTTCGCTGATCGTGGGGACGCGCAATTTACCACCAAGATAAATGATTGTCGTCGCTCCGGCCGCACCAGTTATGATGGCAGCATCTCTCTGTTCTACGCCGTATTTGACCTTATTGCCGACGTTTCTTACTAGCACGGCTATAGAATGTTCTCCCGCAATCTCTTCAGCCTCGATTTCGCTGATTTTTATGATCTGGCGATGGAGCTTTTTTGATAGAAGCTGTCCTTTCTTTGTGAGTTCACAGCCTTTTTTCGACGTTTTAATCAATCCACTGGCCTTTAGAATTTTGACAATTGTCCTTGCGCTACCTTTCCCCAGACCTAGTTCTTTGCCAAGCGCTCCCCGCCCAATACTAGCCTTACTTATCAAGTCCAGCGCTTTCCGAAGATGGTATTCGGTGTAGAGAGGTCTCGCACCATGAGGTCTTCTCATGAGAAGCTGCGTAATCATATTATTTTTTGATTTTCGCAATTAGCTTACCCTCCAACTTATCTATTACAGACAATACTTCGCTTGCATCTTTAACGCAGATAGCGCCATTCCGTTTCAGATTATTTAGATGCTTGCTCGCTTCCCCCCTGGTGTAATCTCTCTCTTCAAACGGTACTCCATCGATCATTATCAATGGAGTCCCTTTTTTCAGCGCCTCCTCAGCAGCTTCAATATTTTTTATGTTCCCCCACCCAACCGGTATATCTGTCAAAACGACAACTTTTGCTCGCTCCACAAGATCCAAGTTTTCTTTATGAGCCTCCTCGCTCGCTGGAGAGAACGGATGATCGGTGACGACCTGGATTTTTAGATGGGTGGCAGTTTCACGATCGGTGTCAAGCGTGGTGAGTACACCAGCAGTTACTTGGTATCCATGATTTAGAAGATCGATCATCAGAGGTGTCCCCGTTCCTGTTCCGCATATCAAATGAACAGTGAAGTCTTGCTTGGAATGTAGTTTTGGTATAGAAAACGGAATGATGTAAAGTGAGTTTGTTATCGGGCTCCGTTTCACAAGCACTTCGGTATGGTACACCTGTTTGACATTTTCCGGAGTCAAAACGACATCTGGATTACCTATTGACTCGATTTCTCCTTGGCTAAGTAAGATGAGATAGTCACAATACTGGGCGGCCAAATTGAGGTCATGGAACACTGCAATGATTAATAATTTTTCCTGCTTGCTCAATTTCTTGATTAGGTTCAGTATCTCCACTTGATGGTTAATATCAAGATGAGTGGTAGGTTCATCAAGCAACAGAACCTTTGGCTCCTGTGCTAGCGCGCGAGCGATGATTACCCGCTGTTTTTCACCTCCACTGAGTTCAGTCATTAGCTTGTCTGCAAAGTGCCAAGTATTGGTGATCTTCATGGCATTCTCTGCTATCGCATGATCTTTTTCCCCTTCCTTTTCTAACCATCCTAAGTGAGGAGTTCGTCCCATCAATACTATTTCTAAAGCTGTGAAGTTGAAAGTCGACGTTACAGTATCTTGTGGGACAACAGCCACTTTTTTTGCAATCTCTTTAATCTTGAGGGAGTAAACATCCTTACCGTCTAGGACCACCGCGCCAACACACGGCTTCAATGTCCTGCTGATACTTCGAAGTAGGGTTGTTTTCCCAGAACCATTCGGCCCGATTAGACCTACAAAATCCCCACCACTGGCTTCAAAACTTATGCCATCAAGTATGCTTACACTATCGTAGCGGCACTCGACATTTTCTATATTCAGAGTGACCAGTCCCAATGTAATCACCTAAAATATGGGCCTCTTTCTTTTTCGAATGAGATACAGAAAAAACGGTGCACCAAATAGCGCCGTAATAATACCCACTGGAATTTCTGCTGGGGCCATGACAATCCTAGCTATCGTGTCACTCCAGACTAAAAAAATGCCTCCTGTCATGACGGCGCTTGGAATAAGAATTCTGTGATCGGGGCCGACTAAAATCCTCATAATATGGGGAATTATCAATCCAACAAACCCAATTATCCCGCTAACAGCCACGGCTGATGCTGCTATCAGGGCGGACGTAACAATCAGAATCTTTTTTAGTTTCTCTACATCTATGCCCAGATGATGTGCTGATTCTTCACCCAGAAGCATTATGTTCAGACCACGAGCAAATACATAGGTGATTATTATGCCGATACATATCCAAGGAAGAATTATTATAACATGACTCCATCCTTTTCCAGCAAGACCGCCCATCAACCAAAACATGATCCCGTGGAGGCTTTCTCCGGACAGGTATACTAGGAACGAAGTGATAGCAGATAAGAAAATAGAAACAGCGATTCCGGCGAGTAGCAACGTTTCGGTTGGCAACTTCCCCCCAACGCGCGCGATATTGTATACTACAAGGGTGGCAGCAAGAGCACCAGCGAACGCCATCAAAGGCAAGGTGTACATGTTGATCTGTGCGAATGTAGCCAAGGAGAAAGTTGCTCCTAAAGCAGCCCCGGATGAAATCCCGATTACATACGGGCTGGCCATGGGATTTTTGAATATTCCTTGCATCGAGCAACCAGCTGTTGCGAGAGCTGCCCCCACCAGCATTCCCAAAATGACACGTGGTAGTCTAATCTGAAGAACGATTACCTCTTCCGCATTGGACCAAGATGGTCTAATCAAATCTCCTATCAGTGGCAACTTGTTTGCAGATATTCCGGCTGTAGTTGACGGGGGGATGTACACCGGGCCTATGGCCGTTGCCAATATGACAGTCGCTCCCAACACGAGTATTAAGAGAAGTATGGTTACCCTCCAGTGAGTAACTTTTTTCATGTATTTCATTCAAGACCATCAAATAATTTTTATAATTTCATGCTCATGATTTCGAGCGCATAAAACATATCAAAGCCGCCTACCATCTTTGACCATTTCATTATTAGACTTAATCCATGTAACAAGGGACTCACTAAAATAACAATTCCGGATGAACGTATCTGATCGCTGCCTCTAGCCCTTCCACAACCCTCGGACCTGCGCGATCAATAAGACTAGCGTCAATACTGTGTATTCTATTATTCGCAACTGCTGCTATGTTTTTGCCAGCTAGCATTATTTTCACGCCATCGGCTGTAACACCAAGGCCATGTAGTGTGGAAACAATAATCACGTCGGGGTTGCGTTCGACCAACACTTCCATGTTATATATTGGGTACTCGGTTGTTGCATCTACGGCGATGTTTACTCCCCCTACTAGCTGAATTATCTCGTTTCCATATGTGTTCGGGCCAAATGTCATCAGTGGATCAATCCAAATCACAAAAAAAACCTTAGTTTTTTGGCTATCGGATAAATTTTTGGTTTTATCAGTTATTTTGTTAATCCTATGCTCCATATCCAAAATCAATTTTTCTGCAGCACCCGTAGATTCGGTTATCTGTCCAACCAATCTTATACTGTCCAATATTCCATTAATACTCTCTGGACTTATTACAACTATTGTAAGGCCAAGACTCTGCATCTGCTCATTGATTATATCTTTATGTATATCATCTGCCAGAACTAAATCGGGCATTAACGCAACAATTTTTTCAACGCTGGGTGTGGAAAATCCGCCGATATTCTCCTTATTTTTGGCCTCTTGAGGGTAGTCACAATAATTCGTTACACCCACTATCTTATTTTCTAGTCCTAAAGCAAAAAGAATCTCAGTATTGTTCGGTGAAAGTGAAACAATCCTTTCGGGGGTTTCAGATATATTAACTACGCGGTTCAGATCATCGATGATCGATATTGGGTATTTTTGCATCTGTTCGCTTGGTATTATTGACTGAGTGGCGGTCCAAACACCTATTGTAATCAAAAAAACCGCCAGAGCGACCACTGCTATATTTATTCCCCTCAACCGAATCCCTTATAGGTTGGATTATCCATCCATATAAGAGTATTGGGTGAGCTAAATGAAATCTCTTATGAAAATATCACGAAAAGAGATCAGGACGCTGGGACCTTGTGTACACGGCGGCAAGGTAAATGAGGCAGCTGAGAGACATAGGATAGACCAAAGAAAAATCCTTGACTTTAGTGCGAGCGTAAATCCATTGGGCCCACCACAAAAAATCCTAGCAGCCATAAAATCAAACTTCTGGCGGATTCCATTTTACCCAGACTCAACCTCGAAGACGCTGAAAACTGCGATCGCGAAACACTTGGGTTTGAACACTGACAATATCGTTGTAGGAAACGGATCAACCGAACTCATATGGCTGTTTGCATGGGTTTTCATCAAAAAAGGTGACGAAGCCCTAATACCCGCACCGACGTTCGGGGAATACGAAATTGCGGTGAGAAGAGCTGGAGGTAGACCAAAATTTGTCAGGCTGGATAAAATCGATTTTCGCGTCAAAGCAGATGATTTTATTGATCAGATAAGGGCGCGGACAAAAGTCATTTTTCTATGCAACCCCAATAACCCCACCGGCAAGATCATCGCCAAGGAAGAGTTATTAAATATTGTCAAAGCAGCTGAGCAAAAAAACGTCTTGGTTTTCATTGACGAAGATTTCATGGATTTCGTCGAGGAAGGCAAACGGACCAGCTTTACAGATAGCACCTCGATCCACAAAAATTTATTCATTTTGAGATCATTTACCAAATTCTTTGCCCTAGCGGGCATCAGAGTGGGGTATGGTATCGGTTGTAACCAAATGAATGGGTTACTCCATCAAGGTAAAGCTCCATGGAATGTTAATTGTTTGGCCCAAGTTGCAGCAGTGGATGCTTTGGCAAACGAAAAGTATATCAATGAAACCCAGCGGCTGATTACCCGGGAAAGGGCACATATGTTAAAAGGCCTCGCTCTGATTAACAGCTTTAAGGTAGTTTCAACGGACGCAAATTTTGTCCTCGTCAAAATAAAAAGCACGAGCTTAACAGCTGCTCAATTAAAAGAAAAACTTCTGAAATACGGCATTCTAATAAGGGACTGCAGCTCGTTCAGAGGGCTAGACAAATACTTTTTCAGGATAGCCATTCGCACACGCAAAGAAAACGCGAAACTGCTCAAAGTGATGAAATCTGTTTTGAGAGAATGCGGTAAATATTAACATCCGGAAAAAAAATAAAAGAGTTTTCTTCATGTTATTGAACTTACAATATTTTATAATCTCATTGGCCGTTATGTTTCTAGCATTATTGATAGATCATATATTCGGAGATCCGCCAGATAAATTTCACCCGACCGCTTGGATGGGAAAACTGGCCGCTTTCTTGAAACCTCACGCTCGAGCAAAAAACCCAAAGCTCGAAAAAATTAAGGGCGTTTTGCTCGTAGTATTTGTAACATGTATTTTTTCTGTTCCAGCTTATGTAGCTCTTCTGTTAATTCAACAACATCTTCACCCAGTTGTATTTGTCATAGTTGCAGCTATCTTTCTAAAGCTTACGTTCGCTGTTAAAGGTATGGAACGCGCGTCCCTTAAGGTAACAACTGCCCTGAAGGGAAACGACCTACAGAAAGCTCGCGTACATCTCTCCAACATTGTCCGCAGAGATGCCTCTAAGCTTGATCAAAAACTAATGATTTCTGCAACGGTTGAATCCATCGCGGAAAGCACTGTCGATGGGATAACATCGGCATTCTTTTACTTCGCCATATTCGGCGTTCCAGGAGCTATCGCATTTCGAGTGGTTAACACTTTAGACTCAATGGTTGGCTACAAGGATCCCGCGCACATGAACATTGGATGGTTTTCCGCAAAGCTCGACAGCATTTTGAATTTTATTCCAGCTCGTTTAACAGCAGTTTTTATGGTCATTGCTGCCTCATTGTTAGGAGAAAGTCGCAGTAACTCATGGAAGATTTTGAAAAGAGATAGAAATGAGACGTCAAGCATGAATGCTGGTTGGCCAATGTCAGCCATAGCCGGTGCCCTGCGCATCAAGTTAGAAAAAATTGGATACTATAGCCTAGGAGACAACGACGATAAAATTTATCATGGACATATATCTCGTGCACTCAGAATTATGAAGGCTGTGGTATTTTTATTTGCGGCTATCATAGTTGTGCCAGTCTGTCTATTAAAAATATTAGTGGGAAGTTAAATGACGCACGACGACATAATTGTAGTACATAACGAGTCAAAAGCAAATGAGATTATGGATAAACTGCTTGGTAAAAATCCGATATTCATCTGCACTATAGGAAACACCGAAACTGCCAAAATCCCAGGGATTTCTGCGGCAGGCGCGTTACCAGAGATAACTGACTGCACACCTCCTGCCGATGTAGAGCTCCTGTTTTACGGGAAGTGCAAGTGCATAGAAGGTGTTCCTGTGACGCCAGATGGGGTCCCAACCCCTGCCCTGATTACAATGTCCGCTCTAAAACTAGCCAACATCCCAACTTTTGCAGTGGCAGGTGGTGTGAGAATCAAGCCACACGCACCTTTTATTGATTTGGGGGGAGTTCCCGGAGAAGACATAAGGAGCGGAAAAGCGGTTAAAAATGTGGAAGAAATTATCGAACGGGCAAAAATCTGCGGCAGAAATTTTTCTGCCGTGGCAGATTACCTCGTAATCGGGGAAAGCGTGGCCGGAGGAACGACAACTGCCTTAGGGACCATGTTGGCAATGGGAAGAGATTCTAGAAGGAAAGTAAGCAGCAGCATGCCCAGCAATCCTCATGAACTAAAGATAAAGACAGTCGAAGATGGGATGCGCGCCGCGGGGATTGAATTCGGTGAGCTTCGGGAAAATCCGGTGAAAGCCGTAGCGTGTCTTGGCGACCCCATGATCCCCGCATTCGCTGGCCTAGTTGCTGGCGCTGCGGAAAGTATACCGGTTGTGTTGGCCGGCGGCACCCAAATTGGCGCTGTTTTATCTGTAGTTAAAGCGTTGAGACCTGAAGTGCTGGATAATCTTGTGATAGGTACTACTCGATGGATAATCGATGATAAGACTGCAGACATGAAGGGGGTAATAACCCAAATCGCTGACGTTCCTATCCTTGCTGCTAATTTGAATTTCAGTAGTTCAAGATTTGACGGTCTAAAAGCTTACGAAGAAGGCGTCGCAAAAGAAGGCGTCGGAGCAGGAGGAGCTTCAATAGCTACCATATTAAAGTCACATGGTAGGATTACAGGACGGATTTTGCTAGATGAGATTGAACGAAACTATGAACAGCTGGTAGGATTAAAGTGAAGTTAAGCATTCCCATCAGAGGTATTCAAGTAGAAGTTCGAAAGGATACCCTCATTATACGCTCAGATGCTCCGCTTAAAACCATCAGCTCGGCTGTCCTTAATGGAGGCTTACACGAATCTAGGGCAATAATAAACCAGCATGTGCCCAGAAACTATGATCATACGGATCCTAAAGACTTTTTAAAAAGAATAGCCAAAAACTTGAACCTTTCACCAGAACACGTTGTTGGATTGATGACTTCTGTAGACATGCATAACGTAGCGGTAGTGACTCAACAAAATAGTGACTTGATCGTTAGCGTCATCGTCACGGCGGGACTCTTAAATTCGGCCAAAGCAGGTGATATCATCTCTCCACATTTTAAAAAATCTGGTACGATTAATATAATTCTCTTAATCGATGGAAACCTAAGTACAAGTTGCATAATGGACGCCGCAAAAACGGCCACGGAAGCTAAATCCACTGCATTAGGAGAACTTGACATAAGAAGCTCATTTTCTAATGAACTTGCAAGCGGAACCACCACAGACGCTATCGTAGTGGCGAGTTCAATACAAGGGGAGCTAATCGAGTACGCTGGAACAGCTACGAAACTCGGCGAAATAATAGGTACATCAGTCAAAAAGGCTGTTAAGGAAGCTATTAAAAAACAGGATGGCATAATCCCAAATCGACCTTTAATTCAACGGTTAAAAGAACGCGGAATAACGCCTGAGGACCTCATAAATACAGCCTTGGAGCTATTTCTACCCCACCCGAGTATAGAAACTAGAGAAAAGGCATCGAAATTATTAGAAGATGAGTTTGATCAATCTTTATCGGATGTGAACATAGCTGCTCTTGTAATGGCAGGTTTCAGGTTGGAAGAAGATGGAGAATGTAGCTTGATCCCAGGTATACTAGACGAGACCTTTAAAAAAGATCCCACATTTTTGGTAGCTGACGAAGTGTTAGGCATGGCGATAGCCAACTACATCGCAGGTAGCAAAGGGATATTTGAATATATCAGGTTCGACAAGACCAAGCCCGGTATCTTGAAAAAGCTGGGACCGATGGCAGATGACGTCATTGGGGGTCTGTTAGGCGGCGTCTCGGCGAACATGTACACTAACGCGGCCAGACGGAGATAGTTATGGGGTTCCTCAACGGCGCTAAAAACGTGCTCGCGTTCCTTACAATATTTCCCGTAGGCATGGATCACAATGGGTTTAGAAAAGCCGCGGATCATATCTACCTATTTCCCTTTGTCGGCGCACTGCTCGGATTTATCGCCGGTGGCATCGGCTGGCTCATTTTACATGTTCTGCCTCCGCTTGTTGTGGGCGCGCTGACCCTCAGTGTCTTGGAAATTTTCATCGGATTCCATCACATGGACGGCCTGTTCGACTTCGGTGACGGCGTGATGGCCAATGGTTCAAAAAACAAAAAAATAGGTGCAATGCGGGATCAGAATATTGGGACGGGTGGTTTGGTTTTGGGAATTATGGTATTCCTCGCGACAGCACTATCCTTCGCATATTTGAGTCCGCTTTTCATCATTCCAGCCCTTATACTTGTGGAAACTTCGGCGAAATTTTCTATGGTCGTGGTGGCGGCCGTAGGCAAGTCCGCTCGCAGGGGGATGAACACCAGTTTTGTCGAATTGATGCACACCAAGCACGGAACATACCGTTTCTTGGTCGCCCTTCTAGCTTCTCTCGCCGTGGGATTAGTTTTTTTCGGACTCATTGGGTTGATTACAATCGCGGTAAGCATTGGCACCGCTCTTGCGATGGTTGGTGTGACCCACATGCATTTCGGAGGAGTGACAGGTGATATCTTAGGAGCGACGAACGAGATCTCCAGGATGATTTGCATCCTTAGTGTACTGGTGATGATCCAGTGGGCGTAGTTGCTCTTGTGATGGCCGGTGGTAAAGCTACACGCATGGCGAATGTACGTGAGAAACCGTTGCTTAAGATTCGCGGGAGAACGATGGTGGAGCGAGTTATCGAGGCCCTCCGCAGCTCTAGAAATATCGATGAAATTGTGGCCGCCGTTAGCAAATTTACTCCCAAAACAGCTGAATTAATGCGCAACCTTTCAATTAAAGTTGTAGAAACCCCTGGCGAGGGATACTGCTCCGATATGATATATGCAATCAAGAAATGTACACTTATCTCTTCGGTGCTGGCGATTTCTGCGGATTTGCCCCTAATCACAAGGGAGCTAATCGATGAAATTATAATTAATTATAAGCACTGCGAAAAACCTGCGTTAGTAGCTGCGATCCCCGTTGAGACATACGAGCTACTCGGGCTGAAATCGGGATATCCTTTTGAAATAGGCGGAAAGTTGCTTACACCCGTCGGAATCAATATCGTCAACGGTAGATACATAAATGAACCGATGATGGCGGAAGATGTTCTGATTCTCGAGAAAGCTGAGTCCGTTGTTAACGTCAACACATTGAGTGACATGAAAATTGTAGAAAAGTTGCTCGTGGAAGAAACCGATTAGCAAATCGTGCTAAAGGAGCACCACGTCTTCAGATTATGAAATGCCATCTGCATTTTTTAGGGGAAAGTGAAGAATCCAACCCGAGTAGTTACGGGCCGGACGGGATTCGAACCCGTGCCACGAGCTCCGGAGGCTCGCGTCCTCTCTGGACGTTTTCGCGTAATCCAGGCTAGACTACCGGCCCACTTTTTACATATAGGTATTGAAATTAATTACATCTAGTGTATCTTCATGACAGATGGTTCTCGTCTATCTCCGAGTGGAACAAGAAAGCTTACAGTTGATCTTAAAAAATACGCCTTGAATGAAGGAGCGGACTTATTTGGAGTGGCATCTGCCGACAAACTGAATCATATGGCTCCCAGTGGTCACCGCCCTTGTGATTTTCTCCCGAAAGCTAAAAGCGTTGTTGTAATGGCAGTTCATCTTATCGATGGAGTGATAAACCGCTTGCCTCAAAGCTGGAGAGAATTCAACTGCAATTATTTTGAGTCAACCGACATCGTCAACGTGTTAGGGTTTAGAGTAGCCAGTTTCCTCGAGAAGCACGGGCACGGAGCATATCCCATCTCTTACGGCTCGAGGTATGGCATCCAATCAGAAGGGATTTCCGATAGACATACGGCAGTTGAGGCGGGCCTCGGTGGGATAGGTTTGAACAACCTATTGATAACGCCACAATATGGTCCCAGAATCCGATTGATGGTTGCACTAACTGAGGCAAAACTCGTATTTGATAAAAGATACGATGAAAAAATATGCGGTGGAAAAAAGTGCGGATATAAATGCGTTCATAGTTGCCCCGCTAACGCATTGGATGTGGATGGAAAAATAGATTATCAGAAGTGTTGGGATCACAACAAAAGTTTACCCGTCTTAATGACTGGTGATCATGCGAGATGCGGTATGTGCATTGCCGCATGCCCCATACCAAAATATAGTATCAAAACTTAAGTGATTTTATCCCCAGCCTAAATAGAGGGTATTTTCAACTTCTTTTCCTCTTAAGCAACTTCACTCAGTAATTTATAGAGGATGCGTGGGACTTCGTTAAAATCTTTCACCCTGTACATCTTGCCCTTACCTAAAGTAGCAAGTTTCATGCAAAACTCTGGATTCTGGACAGGACCCTCGACCATAATCACATATAGTCTTGGGTACTTTGCAGCAACCATCTCGGGGTAATATCCACGGGTACATTCTCCATCTGTGATTACCACGCCCAACCTGTCTCTAGTTTTAACTTTTTCTAACTCATTTAAGCCAATTCTCAAACCATCCTGCATGTTTGTATGTCCCGCCGCTGCGGTCTCTAAGAGGTCTCCGATGATCAAATCCACCCTTTTCCTTTTATCCATGGCCTTCAAGAGCCTCGCCTCGGTGTCAAACGTTACCAGAGAATAATTATCGTCTTTGAGCTTGAGGGCCAGGACAGCAGCTCCCACTGCTGCGACGGCGAGTTTTTCACCGGCCATGGAAAAACTTGTATCTACGACCAGAGCACATGACAGTTTTTTTATCTCCCTCGTCTCGACAATTATATCCTCCATCTGATACTCCTTTTTCCCAATGATCTTTTCAAGCGTCCCATCTAAATCAATTTCATCCCTGCCAAACCGATATATTTTCCTTTTCAACCGGGCAGATCGCTTAGTCGGGCCGATGATCTCCATAGCTCGGATCATTACCGCCTTGATCGCTATTCGCTTGACGGCATTCCGCAAGTTTTCATCAATCTTTGATTTAACTTCAGGATATTTTTTGGCTAGTACCCAACCTACCTCGTCATCATTTGATTCGGCGGGGGTGAATTCTGTAAATTTGGAGAGGGTTTCTATATAATTTTGAGACGGTACTATCGTGGTGTCATTTTTTTTTTTGATTATCGTCTTTGGTTCCGATATTTGATTCGTATGAGACCGGAACTGTTTTTTCAAAAACGGAATTTATTATCTCATCTATTATCTCCGTCAAAGATTTTTTGGCATCCTCCTTAAGCTCTATCCTCGTAGGAAGGGATATATGACAGGCTTTGCGAATCGCTTCAGCATCCCTTCCCAATTGGAGGGCCAGCTGGCAAATGCTAATCGCCGCCCGGATAGATGCACCTCGCCTAATATCCGAGTGATTTCTAGACGCCCTGGTGGTCAAGACAACGCTTTTAACCAAGTTTAGGTCATCGACGCCGGTACGTAGCTGTACAATTTCGATTTCCTCCTCTTCGGGCTGATAATCGAGGAGCACCAACTCAAAACGGTCGCGCAATGCCTCCGAAAGGGAGGTGGTTGCGATAAATTCACGGGGATTTTGCGTCGCGATGATGGCAAATCCGTCTTGAGCACTTATCCTCCCAATTTTGGGTATCTCTATCTTGAACTCATCCATCGAAGGAAGCAAAACGTTCTGTACCGACTCCGGCATCCTGTTAAGTTCGTTTATAAATAACACTCCACCGTTTTGCATCGCCATCGTTAAATGTCCGGGAATAAATGCTTCTTTCACATAACCCATTTTTAGCACGATGGGCGGGTCAAACCATCCAGTCAATTTTTGCTCGGTGTATCGTTCGTCACCGTCCACGCGATAGGTAGACTTTTCGATGTGGTTAGATATTGCCAATGCAATGACCGTCTTGCCGACACCAACAGGACCCTCGATAAGAAGATGTCTCCCGGCCTTGACGACCGACAAAGCCTTTTCTAGTTCTGTTCTTCTGCCCACTATGCTGTACTTTTTCTGAATCTCCTCTATTTCTCCCATTTTCTCTACCGGACCGAATATTTTTTTTAACCTTCTAGTTTTTACATATAATTATTCAGAATATCCCTTATTAATTAATCAATTCAAAAATTGATAGGGGTAATCTTTTCACGCATCTAAGTATCATCCGAGGTCGAGAGAAACCCATAAATTTGATAAGAAGAAGACGGGCCCGGAGGGATTCGAACCCTCGATTTGCAGCTCCGAAGGCTTGCGGGCATGTAACTTGCCGCCCTATCCGGACTAGGCCACGGGCCCAAAATTTAGTAATCTTACATGCCTTTCAATATTTGTATTCTTTTTTCAAAGTTTTATTTGTGGGACAAAGATAGATTTTCCCATATTTGATATCGCGTAAATTGGACTGAGTTTTTAAATCATATTTCATCCGTTCATTTCCTGAGATTACTATCTCCATAAACCCACACTCTGAAAACCTTTGCCCAATTTTTATAGATAGGAGCATCGCTGAAATAATCTGACTGATATTCAAACAATCGAAAGTAAAAATTTTTATCTGCCAGTTAGTATATTTATTGGTTGATAGGATGAAAACCATTATGTTGATTTGCGACGGCATGGCCGACCGTCCAGTGCCCAAGCTGGCCCACAAGACCCCGCTTGAGATAGCCGAGAAACCTAATATGGACTGGCTGGCAAAACGCGGCATAAATGGGGTAATGGATACCATAGCCCCCGGAATAACTCCGGGAAGCGACACCGCCCACCTCGCGCTACTCGGTTACGACCCGTACGAAACATACACAGGGCGGGGGCCATTTGAGGCGGCTGGAGCTGGAATCAACCTCAAACCAGGGGACATCGCCTTCAGGGCCAATTATGCCACCGTGGACAACAAGCTAACAGTAACGGATAGGAGAGCAGGAAGAATTCAGGGAACCGAGCCCCTCTCCGAATCCTTAAGGAAAATCAAGCTCAAAGGTACCGAGTTCATCATCAGGAGCACCGTCGCGCATAGGGCAACACTTGTTCTGAGTGGAAACGGGCTTTCATATGAAGTTACGAATTCCGATCCCCATACTGAGGGTAGGAAGCCGGCTAGATTCGAGCCGTTATTACCGGTCCACACGCAAGCCACGCCAGCTTATCCCATAATCGCAGGCGGTGTTCGAAAATATGTTTTTCGAAGACGCAGAGCGGCAAAAACGGCAAAGCTGTTGAACGATCTCACCCAAAAAGCCTACGGGATACTTAAGAACCATCCACTGAACAAAGAACGGGCGAAGAAAGGGCTACACCCTGCGAACTACCTGCTGCTCAGAGGCGGTGGCGTGGTGCCCAATCTCAAACCGTTCTATGAAAGATTCGGGCTCAAAGGCGCATGTGTTGCTGCAGCTGCCCTAGTCAAGGGGGTATGCAGACAGGCGGGGATGACCGTGATAAATGTTCCTAGTGCCACCGGAGGCCTCGACACGGACCTATACGCAAAAGCAAAGGCAGCATTGAGGGGGCTAAAAAACCACGACTTGGCGATCGTTCACATCAAGGGCTTAGACGAGGCCAGCCACGACGGTAACATACGGGCAAAAATCGACATGATCGAAAGGACGGATGAGATCATAAACCAGTTCATAGACATAGCCGATTTTATTGTAATAACTGCAGACCACACCACACCAGTCACATTCAAAAACCACACAAGCGACCCAGTGCCTGTAGTCATAGCCGGTCCGGGCGTACGCTCTGACGACGTGAAATCTTATGGCGAGAGAGCGGCTGCAAATGGTGGATTGGGGAGGATTCGCGGCAAGCACCTCATACCAATAATCACCGACCTGATGGGGATAAGTCACAAATTCGGCGCATAGGTTCCCTAAACGTTTTATACGCTGAACATACTACCATTATTCTATGAGCGACGGTATGCAAGAAAAAGTAGAAGCTGCTCTTGATAATGTCCGACCAACACTCCAATCAGATGGCGGCGACGTGGAACTAGTCGACGTGACAGACGACGGAGTGGTACGGGTCCGTCTAAAAGGAGCATGCGCTGGATGCCCGATGTCGACGATGACGCTGGCTTTTAGCATAGAACATGAATTGAGAACTCAGGTGCCAGGCATAAAAAAGGTAGAGGCCATTTAGCTCCTGAATAACTTGCGAAGTTCACCTGGCTTGACCACTCCCTTCTCCGTAATTATAGACGTTATGTAACGAGTTGGAGTGACGTCGAACGCCGGATTAAAAACTTTGACGCCTTCCGGCACGATTCTGGTTCCACCGATGAAAGCCACTTCATTCTGACGTCTCTCTTCTATAGGTATTTCTTTCCCGTTTTTAAGTTTCATGTCTATCGTGCTGATCGGTGCTGCCACATAGAAGGGAATTCCATGCTCTTTTGCCAGAACGGCTAGAGAGTACGTCCCGATCTTGTTCGCGGTGTCACCATTTGCGGCAATCCTATCCGCACCGACGATGATGACATTTATCTTCCGTTTCGACATCACGTATCCCGCCATGTTGTCGGTAATCACAACCACCGGAATTTTTTCTTGCTTCAATTCCCAGGCCGTGAGTCGAGCCCCCTGCAGGAGGGGTCTGGTCTCAGTTGCAATGACTTGTACATTTTTCCTACTACTGCGCGCTGCCCTGATCACACCCAGAGCGGTGCCGTAGTCCACGGTGGCCAGCGCCCCCGCATTGCAGTGAGTCAAGACCACATCACCATTCCTAATTAACTTGGCCCCGTTTTCCCCAAGCTCCTTGTTGATTTTAACGTCCTCTTCGGCAATTTGCTTAGCTTCATGCACGACCGCCGCACGTGTATTTTTTACACCCGACGCAGATTTGGCCGCCTCTATCGTTCGCCTCAACCCGACGAAAAGATTGACCGCAGTGGGTCGGGTTCTCTCGATTCTGCGGTAAGCTTTATTCAGTTCACGTATCAAGTGAGTCTTCCTTCCGGCCTTGCTCCTGATGGCTGTGATCGCAAGTGCCATGGCTGCTGCAGCCGCGAGAACTGGAGCACCCCTTACCTGCATTCTCTCGATGGCCATAGCAACATCCTCAGCATTTCTGCACCTGATCCTCCTCAATCTCTTGGGGAGAAGTGTTTGATCAATGAGGACCACTTCTCTTCCCTTGAGCTCTATAGTTCTCAAATCCTCGCCACCCCCAATTTCTCATGTAATTTCAAGAGTCACACAAAAAACGACGCCTGCATGAACACTGTATATACGTATAATAACAACACCTTCGCAAATTTTACAGGGGACACTGACTAAAAAAGATTTACCAACAGGTATCTTGATGATAAAAACTGCGCGGAGGGCTGCAGAACTGATAAAAAAACACCGGCATACCTCCATAGAAATCATCTCCCATATGGATACGGACGGAATCTCTTCCGCTGCCCTATTGTCGAAGGCTTTAGATCGACTGGAGATCAGGCATAACGTCAGATTTGTCCGCATGCTATACGAGGATATCGTGGAAGGACTTGATCCAGCCGACCTCACCATATTCACAGATCTGGGAAGCTCGCAGTTGGAAAATTTAAGGGGTAAATTCCTGGGCCACGACGCGATAATTGTGGACCATCATGATCCAGATAAAATTGAGGGGTGGCAAGAGCTTATCCACTTCAACGCCCATCACCATGGCTTGGACGGAGTGCAGG
Source organism: Hadarchaeota archaeon (SeqCode) (assembly GCA_964343275.1). Classification (GTDB taxonomy): domain Archaea; phylum Hadarchaeota; class Hadarchaeia; order Hadarchaeales; family Hadarchaeaceae; genus Hadarchaeum. The sequence continues at coordinate 9,535 of CAYFIY010000017.1, read as the reverse complement.
AGATCAGCGGCGCTGGCATGACTTATCTAGTGGCCCGTGAACTAGACAGGAAAAACAAGGACCTCTCCGCTCTCGCGGTAATCGGAGCCATCGGAGACATACAGAACGCATGGGGGAAATTTTTGAGCTACAACCGTGAGATAGTAAAAGACGCTGTCGCTACTGGAACTATTGAACAGAAAACCGACTTAATGTTATACGGCCGTTATTCCCGCCCGATCTTCAAGGCCCTCCAATACTTCACCGACCCCTACATTCATGGAATCAGCAACTCGGCTCAGGGGTGCGTAAACCTGCTGAGGGAACTCAACATACCTATGAAGAGCGACAGCGGCTGGCGTCGACCCGCAGATCTCTCTGAAAGTGAAAAGCAGAAGCTGGCCACCGAACTAATCGCGCGAGCTTACACGAATGTACCGGAAGAGCTCGTGCAGTATGTACCCGGGCTGATCATCGGCGAGGCGTACACCCGATTAGGCGAGGACAATTGGCCGGCGCTGCGAGACGCCGGCGAGTTCTCCACCTGTATAAACTCTACCGCTCGACACGAGCAACCGCAAATAGGTTTAGAGGTCGCAAAAGGTGATCGCGGCGGATATTACCAAGCGATGCTCAAATTACTCCGGCAACACAGACGAAATGTTGCGAGGGGGATGGAGTTCATAGAGGACAATGGGCTAAAATTGGGGCCTAGAGGATACCTACAGTACTTTGACGCAACTGGCTCGATAAATGACATGCTCGTGGGGACCATCGCCAACCTCACGCTAGGACGTGGAGACTGTGACCCTTACAAGCCACTGGTCGGCATGGTCGGTGATGCCGGGGTCTACAAAATATCCGCGCGGTGTTCAAAGCTATTGTTCCTAAAAGGACTGGACATGTCCAAGGAGATAAGGGACGCAGCAGATGTATCTGGCGGAGAGGGTGGCGGACACGCTGTCGCTTGCGGGGCCCAGATAGGTCAAAAAGACTTACCAAATTTTCTGAGCTGCTTTGAAAATTTGCTGATTGCCCAACTTGGTTAACTCTAAAACATAGTGATATACTACTTACTTTAATGTTACAGGTGTGACATGGGCTTGATGGTTAAGTTCAGAATCATCTTTTTGATGATATCACAAGTGTAACAACCAGATGATTCGATTTTCCAACGTCATTACTTTTCATCTGACTGTGCCAATAGAATTGGCTAATCTTCTCAACACCAACAGTTTACTTGACTCCTATACATATTGAAGTTTCCGTGCGCGGATTTTTCTGAGGTGTTCAAATTATGTGTTCTAAACCAAATGGATGTTTTTGCTGTCTAAATTCACGTCAGGCTCTCTTTCCCTTCCTTCGTTCCTGCATTTCAAATAGCTCTTCTATCTCTTGAACGGAGTTTGACTCCTGGGGCCGCCTGTCGTCTCTTATCCTCACGAATCTGGGAAACCTTAGTCCCATCCCGCTGGTGTGCTTCTCGGCAGGACTGACCTGGATCTCCTCGTAAGCAGTCTCGAAGACCGCCTTCGGTCTGAAATAAGCGTCACAATCCAACTCGATTTCAATGTCATCAGTTGGCTTATTTATCTGAATCTTTTTGAACATTTTAGTGAGCTCTTTAAGATCCTCGTCTGTGTAACCCGTGCCGCATTTGCTAACGGTCTTAAAATTCCCAGTGTCGGCATCCCGCGCGGCAAGCACGTAACTACCGAAGCTTCCCGCTCTCTTTCCCTTGCCATAAAGACCTCCGACCACCACCAAATCCAGGGTTTCAAACTTGGGTTTTAGCTTAAGCCAAACAAATTCACGTCTGCCTGCCCGATAGTTGGATCCCAGATCCTTGGCCAACAGCCCCTCGTGGCCGACCTGTATCGCCCGGGTGAGGAACTCTTTTATCTCTCTTGGATCGGTCATGACCCTCTGTTCCACCACCACCACCCTGCCTTTTTTCCCTTCGACGATTTTTTCCAGCGTCTCCCTCCGTTTGGCATAAAGCTCATCAATCATCATCCTATCGTCCGCCAGAAGGACGTCGAAAAGGTAGATCTCCACCGGTATCTGCTCAGCCACCTCATTGATCTTATACTTCCGCCGCCTCTTGAGCACCTCCTGAAAGGGCATCGGCCTCCCAGTCCGCTTATCCCGAGCCACCAGCTCGCCATCGACTATCGCACGCCTTGGCTTCAGGGCATTTCTCAGGGGGGCGATAATCTCTGGGAACATTTTCGTATAATCCTCCATACGCCTGGTGAAGAGCAAGACACTTTCTCCATCCCTGTGGACCTGTACCCTTATGCCGTCGAGCTTTACCTCGAACGCAGCCTTGCCCTTCATACGCTCCAAGATTTCAGAAATATCCTCTGCCCGCTGAGCCAGCATTGGATTGACCGGATACCCCACCGAAACTTTGAGCTTCTTCAGCCCTTTCCCCCCACTTTCAGCGGCCGCTCTAGCGACTAATGAGTAATCGGTCGTGATCATGAAGGCGTGCTCAATTTCATCTGGACTCAAGTTGAAAGCTGTGGCGATGGCATCCCTCAACCTGCCCTCCGCCACTCCGATCCTGAGGTCACCCAACACAGTTCTGACGATGAACTTGGCCTCTAGGGAGTTCCCATTGGTAATTAGCTCGGATATAGCGTCGATCTTCCGGTCGACTGAACCTTCTCCGGTGATTTCCGGGAGTATTTTTATTCCGCCGAAGACTCGCTCTACCGTGAGCTGTTCTGAGAAAAGCAGTACCTGACGTTTTTTCTCCACCAGACGCCGAGTTACCTCACCAAGGTCCCCGACGTCTCTCATGAGTTTTTCCACCTCTTCCAAGGAATAGCCGGAAGCTTTGGAGACGGCTTTTTTTAGCTGCTGCAACCCTATTCCAGTTTCCCTCGAAATGTAATCCGGACGGGTCCTACCATTCAGGAGTAAAACAACTCTTTCCATTTCCTCTGTTGGAGTTTTTTTGAGCAGCTGCGCGATGACGTAATTTTTCTCCAAGTAAGAGGAAGTACGCTCCAGCCCCTCAAAAGCACTCGCCAAGGTTGAATAAAGCATCCAAATCTAGGGTTATTAGGCGTTGCAACCTAAAATTATTAAGTCGGATGCCCTAGTGTCTCAATTATACTGCTATCCGGGTCAATTTTCGCTTTTATTCTTCCGCGCTCAAATATCCTAACCATCCCTGTCTCGCCGGAAACGGTCACACCTTTTGCCCCAGTGGCCGCTGTTATCGTTGCAACAGACAAGTGCCTGGTTCCGAGACCGACGGGTATTTCAGCTCTGGTGTTCGCGCTCAGATATCTCTGCGCGGCGACAATTACTCCGACTTTATCCACGATAAAAGACCCATCAAAGGTGGCATATTTTTCCAACAAATCCCACTGCTTGCGATCCCTGATGTTGACCTCATAACTTTTGAAAGGGTTTATCATGAGCTGCCGGGATAGCCTTAGGACGGTCTTGGTATCGCCCACCACAAAGGATGCTCCCACTGGTTTTCCATTCGGGCCGCCTTTGCCCAGTTTGAGAGAGAGCTCAACGGTTGAAGCAAGAACAGGGTGTGATTCCAAGAAGTCCGCCACGAGTTCATCGCCACTTACATCCCTGTAAATAAGTGAATCGGATAGATCGGCAAACCCATCACCCATAAGACATATCAATCGCTGCCCCTGACGAACCACCCCCTCTCGAAGTCCACACGCAATCGCGTGGTGAGCTTGACTGGGGCGATCGTGCGGTCTAACGGTGAGTTTTAAACATCTGATGGATTGATCTTTGCTCAACTTTTTGTATGCCTCAGCGTTTGATGTGGCCACTATTATCCTGGGGTTATTTCCGCTTCGGTTTAAGTGCCTCATTCTCGAAAAATGTTCGCAGTTTTTCCCGGTTTCGGTCATAGCTAGAATGGCATCCGCTCTAACCTCACGAGCGATACGAACAGCCGCCTCTGCCAAAGCCTTCGGGACATCCACCTGCCATCATCTCCGCCCCCCTACGACCTCGGCCAGCATCTTTATTCGTTGCCAGAGGTTAATAACTCTTTCCCTAAAGCTAGTTTATGACCGATATCGACGCCTAAGAGGTGAATAGTTCCCGCTGGATGCTCTATAAAGAATTTTAAATCCGTTCGAGATGAATGAAAGCGCCAAGGACCCAAATTTGACATAATTTCTACCACGCTTAAATCTAAGTCAGAGTAAACTAAGTCTAATGGAAACTTGACAAAAAAACCTGTGTATATTATGACGGCTTGGTCTATTAAACCGAACAGCATCGCCTCGCCCTGGTTAAATTTTCCCTTGAACATCAATCCGTTAAATATGCGCCAGAAATTGTCCGCAAGTTCGAACTCGCCCGCGATGACTTTGCCGGTAACCAAATCAGTTGAACTCGTCTTGTATCTCGAGGAGACCACCGTCGAATATGTTTTAACGTTGTGAGCTTATTTGAACTCGATTGTATGCTCACCGAAGACAGCTTAAAAGATACCATCGTTGAAATGATCCGCCGAGCGGAAACCTCTCTACCCCCAGACGTTATAAACTCGTTGAAGCGCGCTCGGAACCGGGAACGCGGCCAAATTGCCAAATTTCAGTTCGGCCAGATGTTCAAGAACCTAGACCTAGCCAAAAAACTCGGGGCTCCAATCTGCCAGGACACAGGGACCTTCACTTTTTTCATTAAACTCGGCAGAAAACTGAGAATTTCTTTCGATATACAAAAAGTAATCGTCAGAGCCGTGGCAAAAGCCACGCGCGAAATCCCCCTCCGCACCAACGTGGTCGATCCCATTACCCGTGAACTAGCCAAATCCAACACCGGGAAAGGTCAGCCAGCGGTCCACCTCGAGATAGCCGAAGGTAAAGATTTTCAGGTTGATTTGCTAGTAAAAGGTGCCGGCACTGAGAATTACGGCAGGCTTTTTATGATGAGACCAATGGATGGATTAAACGCGGTGGAGCAGATCGTGCTGAGTCTTTTAAAAGAAGTCAGAGGTAAACCGTGCCCTCCAAATTTAATAGGCGTCGGCGTCGGCGGTTCAATGGAAACTGCACCACTTCTCGCGAAACTTGCCATGCTACGCCCTCTTGACCTACCCAACTCTGATCCAGAACTCGAAAAAACTGAGCGAAAGATCGAGTCGGCTGCAAATAGTTTGAACACAGGACCTATGGGCCTCGGTGGTAAAACGACCGTCCTCAAAGTCCTCATAGAAAAGGCCGCCTGCCACACCGCCAGCCTACCCATCGCGGTGGCTATTCAGTGCTGGCCTGCCAGGAGAGCTAAAGCTAGGATGATTGGCGGGAAGTTAAAGGTGGTATGACCATGAAGGTAACTCATCTAACCCCCCCCTTAAGTAAAAAGGATGTGAACAGACTTCGAGCCGGAGATTTCGTCACAATTAGTGGAAAAATACATACCGCTAGGGACAAGATCTATGCTCGCATCACAGCTGGTGAAAAACCACCAGTTGATCTTCACGGTGGCGTGATCTACAACTGTGGCCCACTTGCAAAACGAACCGCTTCGGGATTGCAGATAATTTCAGCCGGACCTACCACGAGTGCCCGTATGGATCCGCTGCAAGTCGACTTCATCAGACGTACAGGAGCCAGGGCGTTAGTTGGAAAAGGAGGCATAGGAACGGAGATAGCTCAACAGCTAGCCAATTTTGGCTGCATTTACCTTGCATCCACTGGTGGCGCTGGGGTCCTATCCGCAAGCCAGATAGATACGGTTGAAGGAGTAATCTGGGAAGAACTCGGTCCCGAAGCACTATGGATACTTAGAGTCAAAAATTTTGGGCCGCTTATCGTCGCCACTGATATATTGGGGGGAAACCTATACTCGCGAGAAAAATGACTAACAAAAACTAGTTACAACTAATCCATTCTGAAAATAAAAAAAAATAAAAAATAAGGGGAATTTATGGCGTTTTTCCCCTTATCTCTTTCTGAATATTGCAATCGCAGCCAATATCAACGCAACTATCACGATGATAATCGCGTAGGTAGCCCATGGGGTAACTGTGCGTGTCACAGATATGCTCGCAGAGTCTACGTTTCCTGCAGAATCGGACGCTCTTATGGTAACTGTGTTCGCTCCTTCTGAAAGTGCCACACTGATAGAGTAGTTACCATTGGAATCGATGGTTAAAGTTCCTGCCGTTGCGCTTCCGACCTGTGAGGTCGCCGTCACCGCGAGAGCGCCTGAGTTATATGCTTCCCAGGTGTCCCTTCCTATGCTTCCAGATACTACTATGCTCGCTTGATCAGTCGAGTAAGTATCTCCAGTAGCAACAGGCGTGGCAATGCTTACGCTCGGGGAGGTACCATCACGGTTCACAAATATGCTCGCAGAGTCCGCGTTTCCTGCAGAATCAAACGCTTTTATGGTTACTGTGTTCGCTCCTTCCGAAAGTGTCACACTGACTGTGTAGCTACCTCCGGAATCGATGGTTATAGATCCTGCCGTTGCGCTTCCGACCTGTGAGGTCGCCGTCACCGCGAGAGCGCCTGAGTTATATGCTTCCCAGGTGTCCCTGCCTATGCTTCCAGATAATTCTATACTCCCCTTATCGGTGAAGTAAGTTTCTCCAGTAGCAACAGGCGCGATAACGCTTACGCTCGGGGAGGTACCATCACGCGTCACAGATACGCTCGCAGAGTCCGCATTTCCTGCGGCATCAGTTGCCCTTATGGTTACTGTGTTCGCTCCTTCCGAAAGTGTCACACTGATAGAGTAGTTACCTCCGGAATCGACGGTTAAAACTCCTTCCGTTGCGCTTCCGACCTGTGAGGTCGCCGTCACCGCGAGATCGCCTGAGTTATATGTTTCCCAGGTGTCCTTGCCTATGCTTCCCGATAATTGTATGCTCGATTGATCGGTAATAGACACAGGCGCGGTAATGCTTACGCTCGGGGAAGTACCATCACGCGTCACAGATATGCTAGCAGAGGTATCGTTTCCTGCTGAATCGGTCGCTTTTATGGTTACAGTGTTCGTTCCTTCCGAAAGTGACACATCAACAGTGTAGTTACCTCCGGAATCGATGGTTATATCCCATGCCGTTGCGCTTCCGACCTGAGAGGTCGCCGTCACCGTATAGTCGCCTGAGTCGTATCCTTCCCAGGAGTCCTTGCCTATGCTGCCAGATATTTCTATACTCTCCTGATCGGTAAAGTAAGATTCTCCAGTAGCCACAGGTTCGGTAACGCTTACGCTCGGGGCAGTACCGTCACGCATCACATGTATAATCGCAGATCCCACGTTTCCTGCTGAATCGGTTGCTCTTATGGTTACGGTGTTCGTTCCTTCCGAAAGTGCTACACTGATGGTGTAGTCACCATCGGACTCGATAGTTACAACTCCTGCCGCTGCGCTTCCGACCTGTGAGGTCGCCGTCGCTGCTAGGGTTCCTGAGTTGTATGTTTCCCAGGTGTCCTTGCCTATGTTGCCAGATACTTCTATACTCTCTTGATCAGTTGTGAAATCTTCTCCAGCAGTCACAGGTGCAGTAACGCTTACGCTCGGGGCAGTACCATCAGCTATGACATAACCGTAGAGCAATCTCGAGCTCTCGTTGCCCACAACATCAGTTATTGTAACTTCCAGCTTTGTCTGTTCTCCTACTACCAGTGAGATTGTTGCATCCCATCTGCCAAAGCTGTCAACTGTTGCGGTGGTCAACGCTGTCGTGGCGTCGTCGGCGTAGATAGTTATTGTTGCTCCCTCTTCGGCGCTGCTGCCGCTCAATGTCAGGGCAGTAGATGACTGAACTGTTGGGTCAGTAACACTAGATCCGTCTAACGGGTTCTCAGCTGTTGCTGGTGTTTGTAAGGATGGCGCATCTGTATCTATCTTGAAACTGATAGATGCATTCTCGTTGTCCTTCATGCCGTGACGGAGGTTATCCGTGGCTATCGCAAACACGAAGTATGTGCCGTCCAAGAGACCCTTACCGACGTTGTCGATAATGTTCTCAAACACACCAGACGCTGAAGTAAACAGGTCTTTGTTTTCCAATTTCATCTGCCAAATATTTGGATTTTCGATATCAGTGTTTTCTTGTGTCAGATATACCCTAACGTTTTCTGGAAGTACTCCCAATCCAGTATCCGGGTACCCTGGGTCCTTTATCGTAAGTTTGATAGTTGGTTTATTGTCGTTAATGGTCATACCATCTGTCCAGGTTTCTGAACCTTTGGTGGTAGTGATGGTGTTGAAGGTAAACGTTGGTACCTTAGTATCAATGAAGACGTTCTCCTCGAACATTGAATTCTCGTTTCCTGTCCAGTCGACTGCCTTTATTGTCAGTCTCGAGTTGAGACCGTCAACCAGCGTCAGAGTAGTCTCGAAGTTCTCGGCAGCTGTTGGAGTTAACGTGGTGTCACCAATGGTGACCGTGACTACGTCTTGCTTGGTGTTTTCGTAACCAAGCCGCGAGTTATCAGCTCCACGTTCCCCACCAAAGGGACCACTTAGGTTAGCGTTGTCCTCAACACGACCTGATACCTTCTTAAGGGCGTTGTTGTCAACCCTGAACCATTTATCCGTCCCTGGCTGTCGCATCCACGGTATAGCCGTGAAGACACTCAAGCCGTTGTCAACGAATATCGAGTGACGAGTGTCGACGTATACTCTTGTAGTTACGGCAGTAGAGTTCTCGTTGCCGTTGGGATCGATCGCACTTGGTGCCTTAATCCTTACCCGCACCGAGTTGTCGTCCCAATTGTCAACTGCGAACGTTCCAGTGTATGTTAGACTGTCAGTCGTCGTCATGGTAATAACCGGTCGGAAGTTCTCGGAGCTGCCGCTATTTTCTACGACAACTACACCGAGAGTCTCCAATACCTTGCTAGAGGTTACGGTTATTGTTGCTATGCCGTCTGCGTACGCTGTGCCCACAATGTTATCAAAGGCCACTCCGGCCTGTGTAACCTTGAGCGTTAGAGATGGAATCCCACCATCGACTGACACAGTATGGGTCTCGTAGCTAGTCTGGGTGTTGTCATTCTTGTACGTCCAAGTATGGACCGTGTAATCCAGCGTAGCTGTTATCGCTGGAACAGCCCATAAGAACTTGAGCGTCTTTGTCGTGCCATCTTTTATGGCGTTGTCTCCCCACTGAGACCACGTCGCGTCGCCATTCTTGGTTTCCGAGAGATGCCAACCAGTAGAGTCCGTCAAAGCTGCAGTCGCTTTAATATCGTCACCTGCCTTGCCGATATAAGTAGCAAAGCTGGTAAGATTGGTCGCTGCAGTCGGTACGTCAAACAAATATCTGCTTAGTAGGTTATCCCCTGCTTTGACTAGATAGTTGTCTGCAATATCCATGTTGGCGCTGCCGAAGTCTCTGAACTTGAAAGCTGTGGCATTTGAGGTGGTAGTGTCCAGCACAGTAACGCCGCCAATCGAGGTATCACCAACCTCTTTTGATAGCGCTAAAGCTGCCATTCTCAGAGAGTGACCTGCGGCTAGAACGTTTTCTTGGTAAAGTCCAGTACCATGTGCTCCAATGTTTTCTGCGGCCAAGTTTTCGGCTGCATTCAGG
>CAYFIY010000016.1:0-30755 GCA_964343275.1 Hadarchaeota archaeon (SeqCode) | reverse complement strand
GGAAACTACTCCTAAAAATGAATTGCCGGGACGACCAGCTTTATTTAATGCCTCCTTGGCCATCACGGCCTCACGATGCCCCGCTATTATTTCATACGGTGTGGACGTTTTTAGTTCTCGTCCGTAAATTGTAGTAAGATTTAGTGGCTCCACAAAATCTATAATCTGATACTGCGCCAAACCTTGAACGAGTGGAATGTAAACATCTTCAGATACGGGACCAAAACCTGATCTGAATAGTGGTACATTCTTGTCCTCTGGTTTTCTGGTTTTAAGTGTGCGAATATCCTTTCCTAAACCTAGCGTCACTTCACTGAGTGATTCTTTTAAAACATTCTTTATCTCCTCCTCGGTGAACTTGATTATTCGTCTTGTGTTTAGGCAATAGAATCCAGTATCAATAGCCAGTTCGAAGCCCGCTTGCCAGAACTTGTCGGCCAACCCGTCGTCCATATTAATAGGATTCTGTGGATCGCAGGTTTTTTCTAAGCCGTACTCTTTCAGTTTTTCTTTTGTCTTCTTTGAAATAATTCCCATGTCCCAATCTTTAATCTCGCAGACCGGCCCCGTATGGGCCCTATCCAAAACTTCGATAAAAGAAAGCAATCAATCACAATATTCCACATTATTTTTTATATTTTGAAAATATCAAGGAAGTTCCACTGGGATGCCCAAGTCGCTAATTTCTTTATTTACCCGGTCGTAAATATCACGCCATTCCGTGGTTGGTTTTAGGGTTTTCAGATCAAAACACTCTTGGAATTTTTTACCCTTAGGTGGAGTCATTAAATTATCCTCATACTTCGGGATAAGCGCCTTGGCAACTTCGTTAGCGTCTTTACGTTTCATCCCTGCACATGCCTTGAAGACCTCAGCGCAGAATTTCGTCTCCAGTGGAGATACGTGGTCGGTATACTTACCCGAGGCCGAACGAGGGCCTATCGACACGCTGGCGCTGGATACAGATACGCTCATCAAGCCCACAGCCGATTCATATAAAAGCATGTCGGTGCAAGGACCAGCGGTTTGATTGATTATTGATTCCGTCAGCAGATGTGTATTCCGGCCCACGGCCTGAAAAGCGAGGCCATTTGCCCATAGAGCTTGCCTACCACAGTTGCCTAAGTATCTCAAGTCGTATGCCCCACACCCACCGTAGACGGCCTGGTGGACGGGTCTCTCCAGAATAAAATAGGCTATGGCAGAAACAGCAGATCCCTCAGGGGGTCCAGAGTAACCGCCTACCATGGCCCACGAACCAGTTCGAATTATCCCACCAACGTTGAGAGCATGAACAACCTTCTGAAGACACGTATAGTTGGTCTTCAATTCGGAGGGGAAAAGAACTATCGCCACATCGGTTGGTTTGTACCCTCCGATTACACCATAGCCGCCAAACTGCCCGTATTCGGTAGGGCTAGTAATCACGGCGCCTGCCGGAATGCCAGGTCTACCTACTCGTCTAATAACTTCTTGATGCATTTTAGCCTGTAAAAATCCAGCAAGAGTCTCATAGGGCGTGCCAGACAGGATGGGCCTGCCATAAACTGTTTCCAAGCTTGGCCCCTCGAGCATGTCTATCTCTCGATGCTGCGCAACTGCCTGCATGAACGGTATCCAAAGATCCTCGGACATACCTATTCCAAGTGTAGCTTCGAATATGGGCACGGTTTTATCTTCCGGACTTCTCGCTTTCATCGTGAACCTGTCAAGACCCCCACCTAAAGTAATCTCCTTTGGTGATGCTCTTAGAGCCTCTTTCAGCTCCTCCTCAGTGAACTTTATTACCCGCTGTGTATTCAAACACAACATGCCAGTCTCGACGGCGAATTCGAATCCAGCCTTGAAGAACTCGTCAGCCAAGCCATCGTCCATGTTAATCGGGTTGTTGGGATCACAAGTTTTGCTCAAGCCATGCTCTTTAAGCTTTTCGGCAATTCCCCTCGGTATTATCTTTGTATTCCATTCCTTTTCGGAACAAATCGGTCCCTTTTGAGTCCTATCCAAAACTTCTAAAATACCTGGAGGTATGGTAAACATTCCTATCACTCTCGTAGTAATAATTTTAGGTACAAGTAATATTTAAATAATCTTTAACTTAAAATTTATATGGGATAATGTGAAGGATTCTATTTTAATAAAAAATGCTAGTTTTGTGATATGCGATGAATCAAAGATTATTGAAAAAGGAGCAGTTTATGTAAAAGAGAAAAAAATCGTTGATGTCGGTAAAAGCGACAGATTGGAAAAAAAGTATAAAGCCGATGTAGTTATTGATGCCAAAAAAAAGGCAGTGATACCTGGTCTGATTGATACCCACGCGCATATCGGACAGACAAACGTTCGTGCCTTAATAGACGATTTTCCATCTGAGGGGATTATTGAAACCCTAGAAAAGAAAATCTGGTTTGGCTATGAATTTCATACCGCAAAAACCCTTAGAATCATGGAATTGGTTGGAAAACTGGAAATGATCAAAAATGGCACGACCACCCACTTGGATTGCCAAATATTCCCGGAATCGATGGCTACAGCTGCCAGGGACTCGGGGCTCAGAACGGTTCTATGCCCTCAAGCCCAAGACAGCCGAAAAATGCCAGATGCAAAAAATCCGACTGAGTGCTTGAGAATAACGGAGAGAACCGTACGCAAATGGAACGGATACGAGGATGGCAGAATTACTGTAAAGGTCCATCCACACGCTACCTACTCGAGTGGACCGGAATACTTCGAAAAGTTAAGGGATGTTGCTAAAAAACTCAACGTGGGCATAGGTATACATTTGGCTGAAGGGATAGACGAAGTTGAATTCATAAAAAAGAAATACGGGAAGAGGCCCATCGATTTTGTGTATGACTTGGGTCTTTTGGGTCCAAAAACCATCGGTTTTCATTGCGTTTGGCTTAACGATAAGGAGATAAAAATATTCAAGGCTACCGGCACAACAGTTGCACACAATCCTAGCAGCAACGCAAAATACGGATTCGGTGTTGCCCGCCTACCGGAGATGATGAAGGAAGGAATAACGGTTGGTTTGGGCACAGATGGGCCTCAAGTGGTTCCACTCGATATGTGGGAGGTAATGAAGTTCACGGCTGCGATACATAAGGTAACTAGACTAGACCCCAGTTTGATGCCAGCTAAAGATGTCTTTAGGCTAGCCACCAAGGAAGGGGCAAAGGCACTGCATTTAAAAAATGTGGGTACTCTTAATGTTGGCAACAAAGCGGATATAGTAATAATCAATCTTAACGATCCAAGGTTCTTCCCACTGAGAAGAGAAAATATCCTCGCCATGATCGTTTCCTGGGCCCACGCTGGCCATGTCGATACCGTCATGGTGGATGGAAAAATATTGATGCGAGGGGGAAAAATCAAAGTATTAGACGAGACGAAAATAATGAAAGAGGCTGAACCCATCGGTGATAAGTTCGTCGATGAATTCATGAAAAGGTAAGGAGAACAGTTATTAAAAACATTAATTCGTAACCCCCGCTAAAAAATGGTAAATCGATTAGACAGAGAGGAGCACATGGATGAATCCATCCTCATAAAAAATGCGCGATTCGTCATTTGCGATGAATACACCATGATCGAGCGCGGAGCGGTGTACATCGAGAATGACACCATCTCCGATATTGGCGAAAGCGATCGACTGGCCAAGATTCACAAATCTGATATCGTGATAGATGCCGCAAAGAATGCAGTTATCCCCGGCCTGATCGATTCGCATGCTCATGTGGGCCAAGCTCATGCCCGTGGCTTGATTGAAGACCTGCAGGTAAAAGGAATAATGGAAACGCTCAAGAAATCCATTTACTTTGGATATGAATTTCTCAACAAAGAATTGGCATATATTACAGAGATGGTAGGCCGACTAGAAATGTTGAAAAACGGGACCACGACCGGACTCGACTGCATGATTTTTCCGGAGTCCATGGCCGAAGCCGCTAGGGACTCAGGCCTCCGGTCTATTTTATGCCCGCAAGTAATGACAGACCCCGGCATGCCAGATGCGGAAAGCCCAGAAGAATACCTGAGGACGACAGAGGAAACCATCCGCAAGTGGCATCGTTCCGAAAACGGCAGAATCAACGTAATGGTTCATCCTCATAATCTCTTCACGTGTGAACCAGATTACTTGAAGAAATGCGTAGAAATAGCAAAAAAACATGGGGTGGGAATAGGAACCCATATGGCCGAGGGCATGGACACCGAGGAGCTGATCAAGAAGAAGTATGGGCGAAGTACAATAGAATTAGCCCACGACTTGGGACTTTTGGGACCTGATACCATAGGTTTTCATTGCATTCAGCTCAGCGATAAAGACATACATCTCTTGAAATCTACGGACACCAAAGTTGCCCACTGCCCTATAGCAAACGCAAAATGGGCATTCGGTGTTGCCAGAGTCCCTGAAATGTTGAAGAAAGGCGTAACAGTAGGTCTAGGCACCGATGGAGCCCAAGTTGTTCCTCTCGACATGTTCGGAGTAATGAATTTCACAGCTTTGATTCACAAAGTAGATGAAAATGATGCCTCAGCAATGCCCGCCACGGATGTCTACAAAATGGCGACTAAGGGCGGTGCAAAGGTGCTCGGTATGGAAAAAGAGATAGGTACGTTAGAGAAGGGTAAAAAAGCTGATATTGCCATCTTGGATCTTGCGAACCCGACCCTATTTCCTCTAACGCGTGATAATATCATGCGTCAACTAGTATACTACTTGAATGGAGACCGTGTTAGGTCAGTCATCGTCGATGGCAGAATTATTATGCAGGACGGAGAGGTAAAGGTGTTTGACGAGGTAAAATTGATGGAAAGGGCTGAGCCTTTAGGTGTTAAGTTCGCAGACGAGTTCATGAAAAAACTAGCGCAGTAGATTTGCCAAAAATATCGTTGATGATGCCAATAAAAAATTTTACATGAAAAAGCAACACGGATGTATAAAACTTATAATACAACAGATTATACTGGCTGTAACTATGGTTGAAGCCCAAGTCCACCGGATAATATTGAACAGGATAATATCCGGAGAATTAAAAAACGCTCTAGACCTATCACAAGCCAAAATTTTAGCCTGCCGTGAATTTGGTCTAGCAAGCCTGCCTACCAACTCGGAACTTTTAGCTGCTGCTAAACCTGAGGAGAAAACGAAGATAGTTAAGCTACTCAGACTTAAGCCCGTGCGTTCAATTTCGGGGGTCTCTGTCATTACGGTTATGTCCAAGCCATTTCCTTGCCCAAAAGACGAACCTTGCATCTATTGCCCTGGCGGCCCTAACCATAACACTCCCCAGTCATACACCGGAAAAGAGCCTGCTGCTGCAAGAGCACTTCAACACAACTATGACCCATATGCTCAAGTTAAAGGTCGAATCGAACAGCTCCGAGCGATTGGACATAACGTTGACAAGGTCGAGTTGATAATCTTCGGAGGCACCCTAACAGCTTGCCCAACTAGATATCTAGAGTGGTTCGTGACAAAGTGTTTGAACGCAATATCTGACTCTAACGCGGATAGTATCGAAAAAGCACAATCGGAAGCTGAAAATGCAACAATTCGAAACAGCGACATCGTCCTTGAGACCAGACCAGATTGGTGCAAGGAGCCCCACGTGGATTTGATGCTCCGGTTGGGGACAACTAGAGTTGAGTTGGGGGTGCAAAGTGTTTATGGAGATGTTTACAAAGTGGTTAGAAGGGATCACACTATAAAAGACGTCGTCGACGCGACGCGGATAGCAAAAGACGCGGGATTCGCCGTGACTTACCATATGATGCCCGGACTACCAGGTTCAAACTACGATCGTGATCTAGAAATGTTTAAAACCATTTTCCAAGATATCCATTATAAACCCGATGCACTCAAAATTTACCCCACGCTTGTTATGCCGGGAACGAAGCTTCACGAGATCTGGAAACGTGGGGAGTATACGCCATATCCTGACGAACAGATCGTGAAACTTATATCAGAAGTGAAAAAGATCGTTCCCAAATGGATTAGAATCCATAGAATTCAGCGCGACATCCCTTCCAACTTAATAGCCGATGGTGTCAAACGAGGCGACCTTAGAACCTTGGTCCAAAAACATCTCAAGCTAGAAGGCGCCAGTTGCCGATGTATTAGATGTCGAGAAGTCGGTCATATACATTATAAAACAAAAATAGTGCCCAATTATAGCGACATAGAACTTATGGTTGAAAGGTATCATACCTCCGATGGTGTGGAATTGTTCCTGTCAATTGAAGATGTGAAGAAGGACATATTAATCGGGCTCCTCAGATTAAGACAACCTTCTAGTAAAGCCCATCGTGTAGAAGCCAAAAATGGCAGCACCATGCTCGTGCGAGAGTTGCACGTTTATGGCCCTTTGGTAGAGGTCGGTAGAGAGGCTGGAAAGAGTGAGTGGCAACACCGGGGCTGGGGCGAACGTCTCCTGCAAGAAGCAGAACGAATATCCCAACAAGAGTTCGACGCAAGCAAAGTTGTGGTGCTGTCGGGAATAGGCACGAGGAACTATTATCGGCGTTTTGGCTACGCTCGTGAAGGGCCATACATGGTAAAAAATATAAAATAACCATCTTTTTTTTATGTTCATTTCAGTAATAGCTAAATGAGTTCTAATTCCGGTGAATCAACGAGTTACATTTCGGTGAAGAAACGTTTAGGTGGACACATAGCACATGCGAAAATACGCAAAACTTAAATGTTCTAATTTCTTCTGTAAGGTGTGCGTGAATATGGAAATCAATAAAAATGAGAATAATAATATTTTGGAAAAAAGATTAGACGATTTAAATCTTAAAAAGCTCGAGGCCATAGATAACCCGGCTCTTAAGAAGTTTGTGGCAAAATACGCTGAAATTTGTAATCCCGATAAGGTCTTTATCAATACAGGCTCTGAAGATGATATCCACTACATACGGGAAGAAGCAATAAAAACCGGCGAGGAGGAAAAACTACTCGTAGAGGGACATTCACTTCACTTTGATGGCTTTTACGATCAGGCAAGGGATAGAAAAAACACTAGGTTGCTCCTTCCAGAAGGAGTGGATCTAGGCCTAGCGCAGCTTGCAGGAGGAGATAGCCTGGGGCAAATTGAAAGAGAAAAGGGACTACAAGAAGTCCACTCCATCCTGAAAGACATCATGAAAGGAAAACTGCTCTATGTGCTATTTTATTGCCTTGGCCCGACCAATTCAGAATTCACCATTCTAGCCGTCCAACTCACGGATTCGCCTTACGTGGCGCACAGCGAGAACCTCCTATACAGACAGGGTTATGACGAGTTCAAACGACTGGGTAGGAACACGAAATTATTCAAGGTAGTACATTCCGAGGGCGAGCTCGAGCACGCGGTGAGCAAAAACATCGATAAACGTAGAATTTACGTAGACCTCCCAGATGAGACTGTGTATAGCGTCAACACGCAGTACGGTGGTAATACCATTGGGCTTAAGAAGCTATCGATGCGCCTCGCGATAAGGAGGGCATCCGAAGAGGGCTGGTTGTGCGAACACATGTTTATCATGGGCATATGCGGTCCAAATGGGAGGGTCACTTATTTAACTGGGGCGTTTCCCTCACTCTGTGGAAAAACATCAACATCGATGATGGTGGGAGAGACCATAGTTGGCGATGATATATCATATCTGAGGGAGAAAAACTGCAGAATTCGAGCCGTGAACGTGGAAAGAGGGATGTTCGGGATAATCCAAGGAATTAACTCAAAAGACGATCCAATACTCTGGAAAAATCTCCACAGCCCGGGAGAAATAATCCTCTCGAATGTTCTGGTTACCAACGATGGGGACGTCTACTGGTTGGGAAAGGACGGAGCAGTTCCAGAGAAAGGAAGGAACTACTCGGGAGAGTGGTTTCTGATGAAAAAAGATGAAAATGGAAAGGAAATCCCACCCTCTCACAAAAACGCCAGACTCACGCTCAGCATGGACATCATAGATAATTTGGATTCAAAAATAGACGATCCCGATGGCGTGGAGGTCGGCGGCATTATCTATGGAGGAAGAGACTCAGATATCTCAGTACCTGTAGAGGAATCTTTCGATTGGATCCACGGAACGATAACTAAAGGCGCGTCCTTGGAGTCCGAATCCACTGCAGCAGTCTTGGGTAAGGAAGGGACGAGAGAGTTCAACCCGATGGCAAACCTCGACTTTTTATCAATTACGTTATCTAAATATATTGAAAGTCATTTGAAGTTCGGAGAAAAACTGACTAACCCTCCGCCCATCTTCTCCGTCAACTACTTCTTGAAGGAAAATAATAGATTTCTGAACACCAAGCTGGACAAAGCAGTTTGGCTCAAGTGGATGGAACTTAGATCTCACAAAGAAGTCAAGGCATTAAAAAATCCGACTGGACTAATCCCCAGATACGAAGATCTAAAGATTATATTTAAAGAAGTCCTTAATGTAGATTACACCAAAGACCAGTATACAAGACAGTTTAAGCTGAGAATTCCGGAACAACTAGAAAAGATAGACAGGATTGCAAAAATTTATTCGGAAAAAGTGCCGAACGCGCCGAAGATATTGTTCAAGGTCCTCGAAGAACAAAAAAAGAGATTGATCGAATTTCAAGAAAAATTTGGTGATTATATCTCCCCAGAAAATTTCGGGCTAGCGGAAGGCTAAACGACCTCCCAAACTCAACAACGGCTCCGCTTCAATTAGTAATAACCTTTTTCAAGTCATGGTTTTAATTCATCTAGCATTTAGTTCATTCGGTGTTCAGTTGGTCAAAGCACTGCTTGGAGCGGTAGAAGTTGGAGACGAGAAACCGGTGGCCATCGTAGGGACCATCAACCTCAGCGAAGACACTTTCTATAGAGGATCATTTGTTCGTAAACCTAGCAATGCCGTACGGAGAGGAGTTAAGATGCTAAGGGAAGGAGCTGATATCATTGACATAGGAGCAATGAGCACAGGTCCAACTTCGAAAACGATGCTACCTGAAAAAGAGTTGCGTTTGTTAATTACAGCCATAAAAGCCATGTCAAAGAAAATCGATGCGCCGATTTCGGTGGACACACAAAATTCAGATATTGCGAGAGCAGCAATCGAAGCCGGTGCGTCAATCATTAACGACATAAGTGGGTTGAAGGCAGATGTCCGGATGGCAGATTTTATAGCCGAAGCAGGATGCTCGACGATACTCATGGCCACAAAGAAAACTCCGGGAGATGTGTTCAACATAAGTGAGATTAAGAGCGCGCTGAAAAAAAGTATCGAAATCTGCCGCGAACATCACATTTCCCTCAATCGAGTTACTATCGATCCGGCTATCGGTCACTGGCCCGGGAGGCTCGCACGTTTGGGTTCGCGTGTAAACAGTAAACTTGATGGTCGTAACTACAGCATCGCGACATATGTGGATCTGGGAATATTAGCAAGGATCAGAGAACTTAAAATTGGTTCCCCGATATGCGTCAGCATCTCCAGGAAATCCTTCATAGGAGAAATATTAAATTTACCAAATCCGGAAAATCGCCTTTTTGGTTCTCTAGCCGCAGCCGCAATATCCGTCCTGAACGGCGCCCATGTGTTGAGAACTCATGATCCGTTGGAAACACTTCAGGCAGCGCTGATTGCAGAAGCAATCAGGGGACCGAAGGGGTGAATCTTTGCGTATTTATGGGTTCAACTTGCCATTAATTAAACCTGGCGACGATCTCACATCGATAATCCTAAAAGCGATTAGGAAGATTGGAGGACTTCGTGAGGGAGATGTGGTGGTGATAGCCTCGAAAGCTGTGGCCACGGCTCAAGGGAGGTTCAGGCAATTAGATAAAATTATTCCATCTTCCCGGGCAAAGGAAATATCATCGAAAAGCGGCCAATCTCCCGAGTTCGTTGAACTAGTCATTCGCGAAGCAGATAAGATATTGAACGTGTGCAAAGGTGCAGTTCTGACTATTAAGCACGGTTTAATTTGCGCAAACGCCGGTGCGGATCTATCAAACGCTCCAAAGGGACACGCGATACTCATGCCTGTGAAACCCGACAGAGTTGCTAATGAGATACTGGGAAAGTTAACAAGTGGAAAAAAAGAAAGAATTGGGTTGATAATATCTGACAGTGTGGTACACCCACTGAGGCTCGGGACGGTTGGTCAGGCTATAGGAGTGGCCGGAATAAAGCCAGTAATAGACTGCAGAGGAAAGATGGACATCTACGGCAACACCCTTAGAATAACTTTCCGTGCAATTGCAGACCAGTTGGCAACCGCAGCACAACTAGCGATGGGCGAGGATGGCGAAAGAGTCCCCGTGGTCGTTATCCGGAATGTCGAAATAAAACTGACCGAAAGGCAAAAGATTTCTCCTAAAATTTCTAAAAACCAATGTCTCTACTTAGGCTAGGTTCTGATCCTGTTCAGATTCTCGCAAGTGTTTTAATGATATGATGGAGAGATGATCGTGGGGCAAAAATTGTTTTCGAGAATAACTTTTGGTGCATACGCGATACTTGTCATATATTTCTCTATCGTGATTTTAGAACGTCTACTATCATTAATTATTGGCTCCAACTTCCAACCTTACTGACTATATATCACCCGGGGATTCACGGTGTGGGGACATTTATTCAATGGGTCTTTAGCCTTGTCAAGCGTCGGGATATGGCTGAAGATATAGTATTTCTTGAGAAATCTCAAACATAAGTGGATATTCGGGACATTAATAAATGCGTAAGACTTGATTCCATACTTTTTGATTCCCTACAGCAACGACGCGACATACTTAGTTTCGCTGGGAGATGTAAACTTGATACCGTTGTATTTTGAAGCTAACGCCGTTGATACATGGACAGTAGTCATGATCAGTTTAAAGATATTCAACTCATCAAAGCTGAAGATGCTCTTCCCATTAGTCTAGTTGTAGCGTTCCCTTTCATTCACTCACTATTCTATATCCCCGCGTTCCATGATTTTCAATTGACATAGGGAAATAATTCAATATTTTCTCGATGGCCTATTCAACCAGTTCAATCTTAGCCCCGAGTTTTTGCATATCTTCTACAAAACTAGGATACGACACAGGGATACTTTCCGCCCCGTCCACAGTGGTTTCGCCACGTGCTATGAGCCCAGCCACAGCAAATGCCATTGCCATTCTATGATCACCATACGAGGTGAGCCTAGCGCCTTTGATTATTTTCACTCCATTAATCTTGAGTTCATCCGGTAGCTCTTCGACCTCTGCCCCTAGCCTCTGTAAACCCCAAGATAGTGCGCGTAACCTATCCGTCTCTTTGAGCCTCAAATGCGGTATATTAAGCAACCTTGTCCGTCCATCTGACACAGAACCCAAGACGGCAAGAATTGGAACGAGATCTGGGTTGTCAGCGCAATCGGCTTCGATTCCGCTCAGATCTCCTTCACCGAATACTTCTACGGTTGTCCCGCTAATTTTTACATCCGCACCGAACTCTTTCAGGAGCTCAATAATTCGCCTATCTCCTTGAACACCTCTAACATCCAGATTTTTCACTCGTACGGTCGATGCGGTTAGGGCTGCCCCGACCAGTAAAAAGGCGGCTGAGGAGAAGTCTCCAGGGACGGTCATATCTATTGGACAAAGTGTTTGTCCGCCTTTAATATCAAACTCTGTGAGTTTTCTGTTGCGGCTTATCTTTGCACCAGCTAATTCCAACAGCTCCAAAGTTATCGCGACATAAGGTTTCGACCGCGGCTCTTCTGTCACCGTTAGCTTAACGTCGTCTTTAGCATAAGGCGTGGCTAATAACAACGCGGAGATGAATTGGGAACTCACGCCGCCAGTTATTTCCACATCGCCCCCGACTAGACCCCCACCAACGACCACGGGGGGTCTACCCTCTACGCCTTCGCACCTTGTTTTAGCGCCTAAACCTTGAAGCGCCTCGACCAGAGGACCCATTGGACGCTTCATAGTTGACTCATCGCCGGCTAGACGTATGGCTTTTGGCGAAAGGGAAGCGATTGCACTCAATAATCGCATTGTTGTCCCGGAGTTACGCGTGTCGATGACGTCTGTGTTGGGTTTGATTCTCCCACCCGTGCCTCTTACTATCCAAACGTCTTCGCTATGGACGAACTCAGCACCTAGAGCTTTAATTCCATCTATAGTTGCGAGGGTGTCGTATCCGATGAGAGGGCTTTTGATCCTACTTTCTCCCTTAGCCAGTAGGGCAATCATGAAAGCTCGATGGGTATATGATTTGGAAGGAGGGGCAATGACCTCGCCAGAGATCTTGGACGGTCTTATTTTTAACAGCTTCATTGTCTCGCTTTTTCCATCTTCGTCAAAACTTTAAACGCTATCCTTTAGGACTGATATAAAATAATAAGGCTTATTTCAATATCACCTAGATGATAATCTGCGGCTGAAGAATTGATAGGTGAGGTGAGACTGTGCTTAAAAAGACAAAGCATCTAAAAATTAGACCCCTAAGGTTGATAGACGCGAGAAAGATAATCAAGATAATAAACTCAGTTGTGGAAGAAAAGAAATACACAACTTTTTTGAAAATGTCTGAAAGGCAAGGTAGGCAGTACCTAAAATCCATGGCTCCAAACGAGACCATATTCATCGCTGAGTTGGATGGAAAAATAGTTGGGTTTCAATTCGTGGAGCAATTCCCAGGAGGTATGAGAGCTAACATGCATGTGGCCACAATGGGAACTTTTTTGTTTAAAGATTACAGGAAAATGAGGATAGGTACGGATCTGGCTGCTCGAACATTTAATTGGGCCAAGAAAAAAGGATACGAAAAAATAGTCATTTGGGTGTTCGAGGACAATATTGAAGGACTGAAATTTTATAAAAAGCTTGGATTCAAACCAGTTGGAAAGTGGATAAAACAAGTGAAAATAGACGACCGATATCACAACGAAGTTGTGCTCGAAAAGTTTCTCGTGTAGGTCTTTCTAGCTCTCCTTCATCATCAAGAAACTCTTTTCGACCATGTGGTGAGGACGATAACTAGTTTTTGCCGCCCGCAACCCGTTTTGTCCCAAATCCTGTTCCCTATTGATAAAACCATAATTGGGTAAGAGATCACGTGCAAACTTCTGGTTGATATATTGATAGAGTCCCCTGATGTCGGGACTTGCCTTTTCAAAATGAGTAGCCCAGGTTTGACTGTTTAGCATCTCTCCAATCGTGAAGGCCGACAAATTTCCATCTACGAAAACGGCACCGCCGGATAACCCAATTTTATCAAAATCTTGTAACGCATCGAGGATGGTAAAGTTTTCTTCTCTCAGACCAGGAGAATCGTTGCAATCTTTAGCAAAGCACCACTGCTCCTGTAACTTTATGCATTGTGGAATAATTGACGGAGTGATCTTCACATACTCATGTTTGTATTTCGATTCAAACTTCTTTATTTCCTTTCGTTTACTGTAATATTTTGGACTCGATAGTTTTGCGAGGTCCTCCGTCAAGTAAACATAATCCCAATTATCCCGTTCTGGCATTGGGGTGAGACCCTCCTTGGCCAATTTTGAGCTGAGTGGCTCAACTATGCCCTTCATTAAAAACGGAAAGCCTTCCGCAAGAGAATGTTCAATCAAAATATTTGTCACGGAAACCTTGTCATCTTTACCAACCGGAGGAGAGTAGAAGGCTACCTGATTTTTCCGTTTCCCCCTGAAGACGAGAGAGTTTTCGAGCGATGCAACCTCTACAAGTTCTGTCTTACGCCAGGTGTACATATTACCGAAAGTCATCTCAGAAATGATAGGTTGTTCCTTTTGAAGAAGTAACTCGACCAACTGCTTATCCTTCAGAGAAATCGCGGTAAAGTTTGGAAAAACCTGCATAGAACTGCCTTCCAGTAGAGAAGGGAGCACTGATACCTTTAATAGTTTTTCAGCCCCCACACGTTTTTAATGATTGTATTGAATATCATTCGAGGATGGTGTAAAGGTTGTCAGAAATGGGAAAACGCGTCAGGCTTGAGAGGATAATCAGCCGAAAGACAAAGCGTGCAGTGATAGTACCAATCGATCACGGACTTTCGATGGGGCCCATCGCAGGCTTGGAAGATATGGCTTCGACTATAAATAAGGTGGCGGATGGAGGCGCTAACGCAGTTGTGCTACACAAGGGCATAGTGCGCTCTGGACATCGTGGCTACGGGAAAGACCTAGGGCTGATTATCCATACATCGGGAAGCACTTCAATGAGTCCGGACCAGAATTCTAAGGTTCCAATTGCGAGTGTGGAGGAAGCGATAACCCTCGGGGCAGACGCAGTCTCCGTTCATGTAAATCTGGGGGCGACCAATGAATCAGAACAGTTGCAGAACTTAGGGGACATAGCGGAAACCTGTGCATCTTGGGGTATGCCGCTCTTCGCGATGATGTACCCACGCGGCCCTAAGGTAAAAAACCAGCACGATCCTGAATTGGTGGGACTCGCAGTCAGGGTCGGAGCCGAACTAGGCGCGGATATCGTAAAAACGACGTACACAGGAGATGAGAAATCATTCAATAAGATAGTGAGTGGCTGTCCAGTACCAATCGTGATCGCGGGCGGTCCAAAAATGGCTACAGACGTAGAAGTACTTAAGATGGCCAAAGAAGCCATGAATGCCGGTGCCATTGGAGTTTCGATCGGACGAAATATTTTCCAGCATAATAACCCTGTAGCGATGACTCGAGCGCTGGCGCGCATAGTCCATGATAATGTAACTATCAACAGGGCAAAGATGGAGCTAAAGAGGTGAATTAACTGCGCAAGCTCCTCTGGGTCAAGGCAGACTGGGACGAACCATGGAACCGAAGGAAACCAATCGTTCAGGCAGCTATTGAAGCAGGCGCAGATGCTGTAATGGTGAAGCCCGAAGAAGCTCAAGATGTCCTAAAAATGGGATCGATATTGGTGGCCGGGGAGAAACAATATCCTGGAGTTAGCGTCATCTTGTTCAACATTGGAAAAACTGGTGATATCGAGGAGACTTTTAAACAGGTAAAGAAATCGCGCGTTGGTGGGCACAAAATAGCCGTACTCGTTGAAGTGGTCAACAAGGAAATGGAAAAAGCTGCAGTAAAAGCTGCAGAATCTGCTGATTTTTTGATAGCTGTGACTCCGGACTGGAAAGTCATCCCGCTTGAAAACATGATCGCAGAACTCCAGCAATCTGGCGTGAGGGTTCTAGCTGGAGTTAGAAACGCCACTGAGGCAAAGATTGCTGCTGAAGCTCTAGAAATTGGCACTGCTGGGGTGTTTCTCGAAGCTAAAGATCAGGACATTTCAGAGATAAAAAAGATAATCGCGGTTTTCGAGTCCTTAGCATTGGAGAGGATCGAATTCGTCCCCGCAACGGTAAAAACGGTAAAACCGGTGGGCTCTGGAGATAGGGCCTGTGTAGACACAACGTCCCTGATGATCATGGGCGAGGGTATGTTAGTTGGAAGTCAAGCTAGCGGAATGTTTTTGGTCCATTCCGAAACGTTGGCCAGCGAGTTCGTTGAAACTAGACCCTTCCGCGTGAACGCCGGAGCAGTGCATGCTTACATCAGGCTTCCCAATGGCAAGACGAAATATATGTCCGAGCTGAAAGCGGGAGATGAAGTTTTGATAGTGAATCACAATGGTGATGGTAAAACTGGAGTAGTAGGTAGAGTTAAAATAGAGAGACGTCCGCTCCTCTTAGTCGAGGCAGAGACAGGGGGAGAGGTTTTCAAGACGCTTCTTCAGAATGCGGAAACAGTAAATTTAGTCTGCAAGGACGGCAAACCCATCTCGGTAGCTAAGCTGAAGCCAAATGATGAAATCTTAATACACATCGAGAAAGCCGGAAGACACTTCGGAATGAAAGTTGAGGAGACATTGGTCGAGAGATAGTTGGAGGTATAACTTTGGGCGAGCTGAAGCTCGGAAAGTTCCTACTGAAAACCCCTGCCATTTGCGGTGCGATAACCGGGTTCAACCTTGAAGAGGTGGAGACTGGCATCCTTAGCGCGATTAAACAGGGGGCTGACCTAATTGAACTAAGATTTGATAATCTTCGAGAAAAAAAAGGGTGGGAAAAACTAATTCCAACGGACGTCCCAACCATCTTCACCAACCGTCCTAAGCGGGAGGGTGGCGGTTTCCGTGGTACTGAAGAAAAGCGCGTCGACTTTATTTTGGATGCCGTAATAAATGGTGTTTCTTGTGTCGATATCGAGTTTTCGACGCCGAAAAAACTTCGGAATTTAGTGATCTCAGAGGCTAAACGATTGGGTGTATCTGTCATCATTTCGTATCATGATTTTTCGAAAACTCCCGCTGTGGATAAGTTGATTGATTTTGCAAAAAAAATGGCCTCGGCAAGATATGGCCTAGTCAAAATAGTTACTTTTGCTAAAGGCTCAGTAGACTCTCACCGCATACTTGATTTTCTAGCCCAAGCGCAAAACCAAGTTTCAGTACCCGTGTTAGCCTTTGCGATGGGAGAGGTGGGCAGAGTCACCAGGATAATCGCCCCACTCATGGGCTCCCCATTTACCTACGCAAACGTAGGCAAACCCACAGCGCCGGGGCAATTCGAAGTCGCTGAAGCAAAAAAACTATTGTGTACCCTGATGCCGGGAGAGATATAAATGTGCACAGTTAAACTTTTCATGTTAATCGGGGATCCTGTGGATGGAACACTTTCCCCAGCAATGTTCAACGCAGCATTCAAGGAATTAGGACTTAACTACGTATATGTTGCAACAACAGTACCCAAAAGGTTCCTCGCTGACGCCATCAACGGTATTAGAACTATAGGTATTGCAGGTCTGAATATCACAATTCCGCACAAGATACCCATAATGCGGCTTTTGGACGGACTAGACGCCTCTGCTCTTGCTACTGGCGCTGTGAACACGGTGGAGAACCAACGAGGGAAGCTGGTAGGATTTAATACTGATGGCGACGGCGCGCTAAAGGCACTGGAGGAAAAAATTGGAAAAATTAAGGGGAAGCGGGTACTACTCCTTGGCGCTGGTGGTGCTGCGCGAGCCATTGCCTTTTCTATTGCAAGAGCAGGTGCCAATCTAACCATCGCTAATAGGACTACCGCCAGGACAAGAACGCTTGCTTCGGAAATTGAACGAAAGCTAAAGGTAAACGTAAAGCCAATTCAAATGAATAGAACGCTATTAAAGAAGACCCTCGAAAAAATGGATGTCCTGATTAACGCCACATCGGTTGGGATGTCCCAAAAAGGAAATCAAACTTTGGTAACTTCAGAAATGATGCATCCTGAAATGGTGGTACACGATATAGTGTACAAGCCGCTCAAGACAAGCTTATTAAGGGAAGCACAGCGAGCTGGAGCCGAAACTGTTGATGGACTAGGAATGCTCTTGCAACAAGCGGCTCTCGCATTCAAGATATGGACTAATAGACAACCACCAATCAAGGTTATGGCTGCTGCCGCCAAAAATGAACTCAGGAGACGGAAGAAATGAAGGTCGCCATTATAGGAGCCGGAGATATGGGGAAGTGGTTCGCAGAATTCGCTAAAAAGCTAGGTAGGGTCACAATCTCTGACATAAACAAGGTGAAGGCAAAGAAGGTGGCTTCAGAATTAAGGATCAGCGCCGAGCCCATTATAAAAGCTACGCGACGGTCTGATTTGATTGTAGTGGCCGTGCCAATTTCCAAAACACCTTCTATCTTGAAACGCCTCGCAAAAAATGCCAGACCAGGTACATTATTGACCGATTTGGCCTCTGTTAAGTCAGATGTCGTGGAAGCCATGCAGAAAATAGACGCCAAAATAGAGTTGGTATCATTTCATCCTCTCTTCGGGCCCCGAGCGGTCACCATTAGAGATAAAGATGTAGTCGTTGTACCAGTCAAACCTGGCAAACGTTATTGGGAATTAAAGAAAATATTTAAAAGAAGCGGGGCGCGAATAACGGAGATGGACGCGGATACGCATGATCGAGTCATGGCGATAATACAGTGCATGACTCATTTCGTGCTTATCTCGTATGTCCATTATTTGAAATCGATCAAGTTAAATAAGAAATATGCAAAGCTTCGCACTCCAATGTCTGATGCATTGACTAATTTATCCAAGGCAATTCTCGCAGGAAATGCAAAAGTTTTCAGTGAAATTCAGGCGCACAACAAATTTTCCAAGAATGTTAGAAAATCGTTTATCGAGTCGTCTCGCTCGCTACATTTAGCCTTCAAAACAGGTGAGGCCAAGAGCGTCGAAAAGGTATTCTGTGACGCCTTGAAAGGAATTGGCACGCACGAGGCCAGACTTGCATACAATATCGTTTACAGTCAGTTTGAGGAGATCGTATGAAGAAGATTGGAGTACTAGGTCCGAAAGGTACATACAGCGAATTGACAGCCTACGCCCAATTCAAGTCAGGATTTGAATTAGTGCGCTACCACACAATAACTGACGTAGTAAAGGCCGTGGGACGGGGAAGTGTGGATGGAGGCATAATGCCCATCGAGAGCTTGCGAGAAGGTTCGGTAGGAGAGGCTCTGGATGCACTAACTTGGGGAAATATAAAAATCAAGGGAGAGATAGTTAGCCAAGTATCACATGCACTGCTGGCGATTAAGGGGACAAAAATCGAAAATGTAACCCACGTCCTCTCGCATCCACAAGCCCTAGCGCAATGCCGAGGTTTTCTGAGAAAGAAAATTCCAGACGCAGAGCTTATTGATATGGCAAGCACGGCAAAAGCTGCGGAGCAGGTGAGTAAGACCAAAAAGTTGCATATGGCAGCAATTGGACCAAATAATCTTGTCGAACTATATGGGTTGGAAATTTTACACGACAATATTCAGAGTGGGGAAAAGAATATAACTCGTTTTCTGCATATTGCAAAGAATGATAATAGAAGGACAGGAACTGACAAAACATCCATAGTTTTTTACACCAAAGTGGACAGGCCAGGAATACTCCATGAGATATTGGGTGTATTTGCTTCCAGAAAAATAAATCTCACAAAGATAGAATCTCGTCCCTCAAAACGGGCGCTAGGGGAATATTTCTTCTTCATAGATTTCGTGGGGCACCGAAGAGATAAGGAGATTAGTGATGTCCTGAAGGAAATTAAGAAGAAGACCGCCATGCTAAAAATCATCGGCTCTTACCCAAAAAAATTCTAGGTATGAAAATGGCATATAAGAGTGTATTTAAGAAAATAGAAAATGCGCTAAAGATTGATTTGGTCGTGGGCGAGCGAAAGCTGACTGCCTTTGTCAAAGAGCGAGTCAAGAAATCTGGTGTTAAGGGTGTAGTGTTGGGGCTAAGCGGCGGCGTAGACTCATCGGTAGCAGCGACTATATGCGCGAATGCCATTGGCCCGAGAAATGTTCTTGGTATTTCAATGCCCGAGGCCAAAATAACATCTCCTAATGATGTGAACCATGCCCGCAGAATAGCCAATGATCTAGACATAGATTTCAGATTAGTGGATATAACACCAGTTGTCAACAAAATCTTTCACGGCATATCTGATTACAAGGCCGATGAAGTATTATCCAGTGCAAACACCCGACCAAGAATTCGAATGTGCATAGTTTATTACTACGCCAATCTCTTGAACAGGTTGGTCATTGGCAGTGGCAACAGGAGCGAACTTAGGACCGGGTATTTTACAAAATACGGAGACGGAGCCGTGGATTTGCTCCCACTTGGATCGCTTTACAAAACTCAAGTAATAAAGCTGGCCAGATATCTTAAGCTACCCCGCGAAATTATAGAAAAGACTCCAACAGCTGGTCTATGGAATGGCCAGACGGACGAGAAAGAACTGGGAATTAGATATAAAAAACTCGACATGATTTTCGCCGGGCTTGACCTTGGCTTGAAAGCACCGATAATCGCGGAAACAATTAACATCAATTTAAAAAAGGTCGAGAGCTTCATCGATAGAGAGCATAAAATATCGCATAAGCTGAGATCACCAGATATACCAAAGCGTTAGTTGTTTTGAAAATAGCAAGTCTGCTCCAGTTCCTGATTGCAAGTTGAGTAAAAACATGGAAAAGATTTAAAAGTCGGATAAGATTCAAATAGTGTTTACGGAAAGCCACCGATTCTAATATAGTTTATATTAAAATAATAAATCGATACGTCTGATTAGGATTCGATGGAAACTGGGAATAAAATGGAAAGACATAATGTTAATCTGGGGGGTGTTTGATTAATCCCGTTTATCGATGTTCTGGATAGAGCCAATTCTGGTTCGATCTGCGAGCTCAAGGAATGGGACATGAAAATAATTTCTACAAAGGTGAAGGAGAAGCTCAAGGAGTATGGGCTAAAAAACACATGTTCCCCGGAGAGTACTATAAACAGCGACGATGGTTTGGCGGACAGCTTCTGGAAGGCCGGATTTGACCTCGCGGTCGACACCGGTATGTACTGCATGACTACCAAAAGAATTATCAAGTTTACTGATTTGGAGCTCAGGGATTGTTTAAAAAATAATCCAAGGGAGATATCCCGAGGACGTGATTCAGACTGCTTCCTGATAAGAAAAAGGATTCCGGAAGACAATAAAATACTAACCACATGGATTGGCCCGTTCGGTCACCCTGACAGTGAGAATCTTTACATCCCATCACTCAGAGCGCTATGCAATACAAAGTATTAGATGCAGTTATACCTCCAAGTCTGGAGACCGTTCAGGGCAGGCCCCTGAAATCCGGCACGCCCTACGAGACCATTGGAGGGAAACTTGAAGCTGTTCTGCAGAGGGAAGCAGCCAGGAGGGCCCAGAGAACCGGCATTCCGATTCGCGGTGGGAGCACCAGCCCGACGGAATACGGAAATTTTGGTGGGTACGGCGTTCCTGAAGGAGGAGATCCTCAAATGGAAATTAACGTGGTTCTCACTCCAGCCGAACTGAAAACAGATTATACATTACTGCACAAGGTCGCACACTTTTTGAACTGTGGATCTTTCAGCCATTCTGGATATGTTTCCATGATCGGAGGTTATCCCGGACCCCCTGAAGGGGCGGCAATAACCTCCATTGCGGCAGCTGTGCTACAAGTACCCGTACATCAAGCCAAAACTATTGAGTCCAGTATTTTTGACATCAGATATAACGGCAACTGCGGGAGAGATGCCGTGTGGTCGAGCAGCATGGTATGGCAAGCCGTCAGCAGAAATACCCACCTGCTTATAATAGGAATGATCAATCCAGTAGCCGGGCCGTTCACAAGCATGATTTTACAAGAGGGAGCTACTGGTGCAATTAACTGTGCTGTTTCTGGATTATCTGTTGCCTTGGGTGTCCGTTCGGGGGGTGGTAAATATCGTGATTATGTCAGTGGGTTGGAAAGCAAATTCACAGGCGAAGTATGCAAATCCGCATGTGGAATGAAGCGTACTGATGCAAATGAGATCGTCAATAATCTTATACCAAAATATGAAAGCCAGCTTACAAGCCCGCCAAAAGGAAAATCGTTTACTGAGTGTTTTGATCTTAAAACGCTACAACCGACCAAGGGATGGTTGAACATTTATGAGAAAGTGACAAAGGAATTGGAAGAATTTGGACTGCCTGTAGAGTCTTCGGAGGATTCTAGTTGAAGGCTTCTGTCGGGACAAAAATACCGCTATGTTAATTAATTTTCGAAGTTAACGATGGCGAAGCATGATCTGAAACTGGTAGTGATATCAAAATGTCAAGTTTCCATTTTTAACGACTATTTTTCCGTTTTTAACAACATATAATCTCTTGGCTTGTTCGATTATTGCCTCTCGTGGGTTTTCGGCATCGAGTATCATCAAATCTGCCTTCCCGCCCGGATTGATTCCATAGTTTTGAATGATCCTAGTGGCTTTAGCAGCACCAGAAGTTCCCATCTTGAAAATGGTTTTTAATGAATCTTTTCCGTCGAGTTGCGTGAGATAAGCCAAAAAAAGGCCTGCTAACAACATATCTGCATTAGCCAGAGGATCAAACACATCTCTAGTGCTATCAGTCGCGTAGATCACGTTTACACCAGCATCCAAAAGATCACCTACACGAGTTACTCCCTCGGGTCTCTCATCTTCCCCCCAGAGGTAGAGATTATCGAACGGATTTGCAACGATGTTCATTTTGGCGCCCAGTACTTTTTCAGTGACACCTTTTGCGACCTCGTCGCTAACGGCCGAAAGCGAGCAACAGTGGCCCGCCGTCACCCTCCCCTGATATCCTTCCTTTAAGGCTTTCTCTGCGTAAATTCCTAAAGTTAGGTCCTTTGGGTTATTGGACTCATCGACGTGGAGGTCGATGTCGGCTTCAAAATCTCTAGCCACATTAAAAATAATATCGAGGTATTTTTTAGGATTGAGATCAAGCCAAGGTAAGCCACCGACAACATCGGCGCCTAAGCTCATCGCTTGTCTCAGGAGTGATTCACCAGCCTCGGATGAGGTGAAGGGAAACTCAGTCATAAATGCAACTACTTGAATGTCCATCCAGGTTGAGCACTCTTCCTTAAGTTCAAGTATGGCTTTTAGCGGAGTTATACCTGTAATTTGATTCAATGAAACATTGGTTCTCAATGCCGTGGTTCCCTTTCTCAAAGCCAGTTTTGCTGCCTTCTTGGCGTTTCTCTTGAAATTATCTGGAGTGATTGCCTTACTTTTCTCAACCGAAATTTCTGCTGCCTCGGCAAGTGTTCGATGAACACACATTGCATCTTCGCCTATGAAGGCATGATCTAGATGCATGTGAGCATCGATAAAACCAGGAGAGGTTAATCTCTCAACCGCGTCAAACTCTTCTTTGGAAGCTGACTTGATTTTTTTTTCAACCAATGCAATTTTATCATCTTTGATTGCGATATCCATAATCTCATTTTTATCAAAAACCAATGCATTTCTGATAATTAGGTCGAACGAGTCACTCAATTTCATCACCTACCCATTTATTGGCCTTGTCGATGTAAAAATTAACTAATATCAAGAAACCTCTGCCGAAGCTGAAATGATTATGTGAGGTTATGGCCCCACTCGGTAATCTCGCATGAAAAGTATTAGAAACAGTAGGGGACTTCACAGCCATACTACATTCCAGATACAACAAGTACTAGCGCCATCTATTCCTAAATGATCACGGTCGATAGAGAAGAGGGATTCAAAACTTGACTGAAAACTAAAATATAAAGATCAAGCGCCCAAAAAACCTATAAATCCTAATTATTGGTATAACCCGATATATGGAATGCCGGCTTTCTCCGCACATCTTTCTGCAGCTACTTGAGCTTTTTCAATTATTTTAGACTCGTTAAGGGTCTTCACTTCACGGTTCTCCATTACGATCTTTCCATCGATAATAGTGTCCTCCACACAGTTTCCATTTGCACTATATATTAAAGCCGATATAACGTTATAGACTGGAACAACATTTGGTGTGAGAAGATCGACTGTGATAATATCTGCTTTCTTACCGACCTCTATGGATCCCACTTCATTTTCTACACCCATGGATTTGGCGTTCTCGATAGTGGCCATTCTAAAAACTTTATCGATGGGTATAATACTTACATCAAGAGTACTGGCTTTTGCCAGACATGCAGCCATCTTAAGAGTCTCGAACATATCTTGTGTACCGTTGCTTCCTTCACCATCACTTCCCAAAGCTATTTCAGTTCCCGATTTTATCCATTTCCCTATCGGTGGTACTCCATCTGCCAAATACATATCCGCAGTTGGCAAATATATGGGGCGAGTTTGAGTCTTCTTAAGCATTTGAATTTCCGCGTCAGACATCCATATAGAATGAGCCAATGCGACATCAGGGCCAACTATCCCGTTATCAGCTAGGAACTCCATAGTGCTTTTACCCCATTCCTTTTTGATAATCTCTACGTCCTGTTTTGTTTCAGCGGCATGGAGATGAATTCTAACCTTATTATATTCGTCAGCCAGTCTACGCGTTTCTTTCAGCAATTCTGGCGTAAATGTCCACGGCAAAAGTGGCCCTATAGCTATTCTTACTCGGTCATTAGCTTTTTCGTGCCAAGTTTTTATTAAATTTTCAGCTTTTTTCAAAATAACGTCTTTTGGCTCTAAGAACTCTTCGAAGGCTTTGATCTCGAAATAGCCTCTCGCTAGATCTACCCTTAATCCACTTTGCTCAAAAGTTTCACACATCACCTGGTCTGGGTTTATATTTTTTGGAGCATAATAACTCTCTACGACGTAAGTTGTTCCCATCTTGATGTTTTCAAGATTCCCTAACTCGTTTGCTAATCGCCAATCGTCGAGAGTCATTGAATTCATCATTGGAACGACAATATTTTCAAGCCAGTCGTAAAGATCTTTATCATGAGACATCGTCCGAGCGAAAATCTCACAATGATGCGTGTGAGCATCTATTAGACCTGGTAAAACTATTTTTTTAGAAGCATCTATGACATTATCTGAATTAGAATATTCGTTTAATTCATTAGTTTTACCAACCGCAATAATCTTATTTCCTTCGATCGCTACTGCCCCATTTTTAATAATCCTCGATTCCTTGTCCATCGTAACTACTATACCATTCGTTATGAAAATATCAGCCATTATATTTACACTCCTTTAATCTTTTCAACAGTTAGTCTTTTTCAGAACTTTATGGATAGTTATAGTTCCGTTTTAAATCCGTCCTCTTCAACATTTTGTCTAGTCCGCCAAGATCATATAGAGTCCCTGCATATCCCGGTTCAGTTTCCCGTGGGTGGTATGGATTCCACGATGGACCTGCAGTCCACGCATAAAATTTCTGTGGAAACCTCATTTCCTTATCGTCGACCTTGACGCATTTTATACAGTTCGGAGTATGTCCCGCCCTATATGAGACTATTTCTCCATCCACAATTGTGAGACATATGCTAGCAAAGTCGCCAAGTTCAATAACTTCTTTAGCATTTTTGCCACTTGACCCTACTGGATCCGCTAATGCAATAATATCTGCTTCACGACCCTTTTCGATAATGCCAGTATTCAGCTCCCAAACTCGGCCTGCATTGCCCGTCGCTCCGCAAATAACTTCTTCAGCAGGTATTTCACAAAGTGATGATACTCGTGAAATAACTCGCAATACTGCTACGGGAGAGTTAGTACTCAAACCAACCGGACTATCAGTCCCCATTAAAAATCGTTTTAGGCCTTCTTTTTCATATAGATATTTTATTGTCTTTTTTTCCGCGGTCACGTTCCCATTGAAAATTGTTTCAATCATCATTTTGTTAGTATTGTCAATCAATTCGCACATGTCTTCAAATGGAGGAGCGGTTGGACCCCCATTAACGTGGACAGCAACATCGCCTTCCTCACCCAGGGCATCATGCCATTCATAAAATATGTCCTTAGCGCACGAAGCACCGCCAGGAATGGCTTGACCACCCAAATGCTCAGCAATCTTGAATCCATATTTTCTAGCAATTTTGCAGAGAGGCCCTATCTCCTCAGGTTTCCAAAGCCCACCGCCTCCAAGTTCAGCGACAAGCCAAACTCCTTCTTTTGCCATTGCTTCGAAATCATCCTCGGTTAAACCACGTTCTAGTACAACTGAACCTCCATGAGCCTTCAGACCCCCGCCTGCTCTATGAGCTGCCATTGTCTTCCTAAGTAGTATAGAAAGTGCCCTGATACCGGGTCCATCTGTTGGCCTACCCCATATCTCACAAACACATCCCTCATCAATCATTGTTGTAACTCCGCCGTTGAATGCGTCCTCCATCCAAGTAGTATTTCCGGTATAGTAGTTGTATCCGCTGATAGCCATGTGGGTATGTGAATCGATTAAACCTGGAGCTATGGTCAATCCCATAGCATCAATCACTGTGTTTTCACTAGCGGTATTGAGTCCATTACCTACTTCATCTATTTTGCCATCAACGATGCGAATAGAATCGGCATCAAGAATTGGTTTATTTATGTCACCTGACCAAAGGCTTCCTATATTTTTTATTAACATTTCTCCTTTAACACTAGTCTTTCCTAAATTCTTCTCAATGATTTTAACACCCAAATTTTTAATTAAATTTAGGTTATATATATTTTTCGGTTTTACTTAGGTTGTCTAAAGTCCTTATGATAACTAAAATAATGTTTTTAGGAGGGAAATGCGCGATAAGACTCAGGTTCTGCGCTGCGACCGGGGTAAAATACTTGCCGTCAGTGGTCAGTTTGCATCCCATCACAACGAACACCACGATCGCACAAACTCGGCTCCAGTGCCCATGGCGGTTTAAGACGCCTTGTACAGCCTGCTACGAACAAAGATGAACGTCTGGAAATTCAATAATCTCGAACTCACGACAAAATCAATCTACGAGTAAAAGCTTTAAATCTCTTCCACTAAAAAATAAAGGAAATAAATGACCAGGAAAATTCTATTGCAAATAAACGGTAAAAGGCGTTGGTTGGAAGTTGAACCAGACTGGACGCTTCTGAAAGTTATAAGAGAAAAATTTGGGTTATTGGGAGTTAAACAAGCTTGTATGGTGGGACATTGTGGAGCGTGCAAGGTGCTAATCGATGGAACTCCGGTCAATTCCTGCCTCATCCCAGCTTCTAACGTTGATGGAAAAAAGATAATCACCATCGAAGGATTGGCGGAAAATGGTAAACTGCACCCTCTACAAGAAGCCTTCATTAAACACAACGCCTTTCAATGTGGTTACTGCGTTCCGGGCGTTATAATTTCAGCTAAAGCTTTACTGGATAAGAATAACGCTCCCTCAAAAACGGATGTAAAAAATGCTATTAAGGGAAATTTATGCCGCTGTGGCGCCTATCCTGTAATGATAGAGGCAATCATGGACGCAGCCAAAAATTTAAGGGAAGCGGGTTGACGATGAGTAGCGAGCTTACAACGATTGGAAAAAAGTTACCTTGGCCATATGGTCCAGCTATAGTAACGGGAAAGGCCATCTACACAGCTGACATTTACCTTCCAGGGATGCTTTATGCCAAAGTTCTTCGAAGTCCACACCCACACGCACGAATTGTGAAAATAGATGCTACCGAGGCTGAGAAATTAGAGGGCGTAGAAACTGTCTTAACATGGAAAAATGTCCCTAGAATAAAGTATAATACTGCGGAAAAGAATCCCCCCAATCCGCAGACGTTCGTATATGACCAATATATACTAGACGAGTACGTTCGCTTCGTAGGGGATCAGGTAGCTTTTGTGGCTGCTGAAAGTGAGGAGATCGCCGAGAAAGCGTTGAATTTAATAGAGGTAGAGTATGAACTCCTTCCTGCTGTGTTTGACCCCGAACAGGCAATGAAGCCAGAGGCACCGAAAGTTCATGAATCGGGTAATATAACTGGTGAAATTCCCTTATCGGTGGGTGATATTGCTAAGGGGTTCAAAGAGGCTGATTTTGTATTTGAGGACAAGTACAAGTTGCCGATACAACACTCGCTCCCTTTGGAGCCTCATGTTAGTGTAGCGGGCTTCGATGAGGTGGGAAATTTAACTATCTGGACTTCAACCCAAACACCGTTTCTTGTAAGAACGAAACTATCTAAGCTGTTAGATATCCAGCTGAATAAGGTCCGGGTTATAGTACCCAATATAGGAGGTTCCTTCGGGTCAAAACAAGACATGGTCTCAGAACAAATAGTTGCCCTCCTTGCCTTGAGAACGGGAAAACCAGTAAAAATCATATTTCACTGCGAAGAAATGTTCTACGCATCGAGAACCAGACACTCTGGGATGGTCTACTTGAAGACTGGTGTAAAAAAGGATGGAACTTTTACCGCGAGACAGTGCAGAATGATCTATAACACTGGCGCCTATGCGTCATGTGGACTTGCTGTCCTAGACTATGGCGCATGGGAATTTTTTTCCTTGTACAAATGCCCCAATCTAGATTTGAAGGGTTATTGTATATACACAAATATCCCTGTTGCTGGAGCATTTCGAGGATACGGCACACCTCAAGTGAATTTTGCCGTTGAATCTCAAGTGGACATGATCGCCAAAGAACTTAGCATGGACCCAATTGAAATCAGACTCAAGAACATACCGCATCAAGGAGATACTGATCCATTGATAGATGAGGTCATTAGAAGCTGCGGCCTCCAAGAGTGTATTGAAAAGGGTGCTGAGGCCATAGGTTGGTTGAATAAGAGAAAGAACGGAAAGCAGGGGGTAAAGCGACGTGGTGTCGGGATGGCTATTTTTACGCTTTGTTCCGGGACGAAACCTGCTTTACCAGAGTTCGCATCGGCTATTGTGAAATTCAACGAAAACGGTACCGTTAACTTACTTCACGGTATCTCTGATATGGGTATGGGAGCAAGAACGACCTTGGCGATGATAGCAGCAGAAGTGTTGGGCATGCCCTTGGATGATATAGTAACCTGCACTTTAGATACATCTTCTGCTCCTTACGATAAGGGGACTCATGCAAGCCGAGTAACTTACGTGGGTGGCAATGCTGTTAAACTTGCAGCTTTGAGGGCTCGTGAGCGGTTACTTAATTGTGCGTCCGAGAAACTTCGCGTATCTAAGGAAGATCTAGATATCAAAGACCGAACCATATTTGTTAAATCTAACCCTAGTATTAATGTAAGTATAACCAACGCTGTTAATTTCGCCACGTTCGGGAAAGAGCCTGAAGCCATCATTGGAGAAGCTACCGTTGAACCAGTATACAACGCGCCTTCATTCGGAGCTAATTTTGCTGAAGTGGAAGTAGATATGAATACAGGGGAGCTAAAGGTTCTGAGACTCGTTAGCCCTAACGACCTAGGCAAAGTGATAAATCCATTCGGCGCTAGAGGACAGATTGAGGGAGGACTTATCGGGCAGGGTCTAGGTTATGCCATTACGGAAGAACAAATTATAGACCACTCTACAGGAAAACTTTTGAATACAGACCTGAAGGGATATAAAATGACTAGTCCAGTGGACATACCTGATGTTGATGTAATATATGTAGAATCAATGGAGCCCACAGGACCATTTGGAGCGAAGGGTTGCTCGGAGAATTGTATGGTTTCCATCGGGGCGACTATAGCTAATGCTGTATATAATGCTACTGGGCTCAGAATAAAGGAACTTCCCATCACCAAGAATAAAATCCTAAAAGCCATCAAAATAGGGTGACGTTAATCTAAAACGCTTGGCAACTACTAATTAGAGAAACATTTACATACGCAGATATTTAAATCGAGTTGTATGGACCGTAGAGCCGATTAAAAAATGAGGTAACTTTCTATCCCCAGTTTTTGTTTCGGGGCTGCTTCACAACTAACTTCTGTCTGGCTAAAAAGTTTGAACAAAACTCACATTTCTGTAGTTGTGCCCCTACTTACATCTCCGTGCGTTCAAATATTTCAGGAACTGCAAAAGTACCATCTTTGATAGCTTGGAATCTCTCCTCAACCAGATTCTTAATATCTGCCGGTATCATTTCGTCGAATTGATAATAAGGAGCTAACCATTGCTCCCCTGTGTGTATCCCTATATCCCATTCTTTTCCAGCTTCCCATGTACCGTCCAATATCGTGTCTATAATCAGTTTATGGCCCTGAATTGGAACGCATAGGTTAGAAGTCACCATAATATCTGGGAATAAACCATGTTTATCCTTAAATGAAGAGGTAACCATAACTCCGAGTTCGGTAGCAGCTCTAAAAGCTCCAAGTTCCGCCACATCCGCATATAGCCAGATGAAATCAACACCAGTATCAACCATAGATACTGTCGCTAATCTGGCCCCGCTAGAGTCGACCCAACTTCCTAGGGCTGTGAAGGAAAATTCCACATTGGGGTTAACCTCTCTTACTCCGGCTTTGAATGCTTCATACATTCTGGTAACTTTCGGGTATTCTTCTCCAATGATCATACCTATCTTATTGGTTTTAGTTAATGAACCTGCTATTAATCCCTCTAGATAATCACCTTGGTATAAGTTTGTGTCGATATAATTTACATTTGGTGGAAAGTCAACAGGACCCATCACCCCAAAAACAATAAAGTTTACGTCTGGGAACTCGGGCGCTACTTCGAGCGCTGGCGGGACCCACTCTCCTCCCCACGAATTGATTATGTCAGCCCCATTCGTAATTTTCTCTCGGGTAGCCATGGACATTTCAGAAAATGGAATAAGTTCTGTAAAATCCCAATCAATTACACCATCATAAATCTTGTCAAACTCCTTAAATGATTCTAAACCCATGAGACCCCAATCCCAGGTAACTGGTAAACCTGTCAAAATAGCTCCTTTCATCCTGTCCTCAGTCTGGGGAGTTCCCATTTGAAAAACAATAGCGGCTCCGACAACTACTATTGCAACTATTATCGCAATACCCAAGATGGTATTCGTTCGCATAATCTCAATTAGTATATGTAAAATCAATTTAAAAGCTTTTCTGTTTGTTTTAAATTAACCACATAGTGATAATCCATGCTTATATTTCTTATTAATTCCAATCCGCCACTTTATGCAGTAATAATGTCATTTGAAATCATCGCTAAGTCTTGACTGGGGGCGATTTACGGCCGTTTGTCATGGCAAGAAATAAAAAAATTTAAAATTATTGCGCGGATTTTTCCTATTCTCGGCATGATCATTGGACGATATTTTTATAAAGAGCTAAGTAAAAACAAAAATATGCCAGATTATTTAGAATTGGAATTGGCGAAAGCAGCCGATGTTGTTGTACGGGAATTATTCAAATTGAAACCAGGTGAGAGTTTCCTTATCACCGCTGACACCAAATCTGACTGGAGAGCGGTCGAAGCTACGGCACGAGCGGCTCAAGCAGCCGATGCCAAGGTT
>CAYFIY010000015.1:0-33104 GCA_964343275.1 Hadarchaeota archaeon (SeqCode) | reverse complement strand
AGACGCTGTTAGGAATATTGCTAAAGATTATCCAGAGGTTATTTTGGCAGCTCATGGTGCGGGTACAGAGCTACATGTTCTTTACCCACCCCCAGCACAAGTTCCACCCAACGTTGGACACATTGATATTTACGTGCACGAAAGCGCATATTTGGGTGGATATCTTGCTGGAAAAATGTCTGAAACAGGTATCCTCGGTATATTAGGACAGTATCCAGGTCCAAGTGTCAACCGATATTTCAACAGTTTTATCCAAGGAGCGAAGGAAGCCAACGAAGATGTTATAATAAAAAGCAGTTGGCTTTATAGTTGGTACGATCCTACAAAGGCTAAGGAAGCAGTGATTTCTCTTATCGAAGCTGGTGCTGACATTATCTACTCCGACGCATCTGGAGCTCAAGAGGGAGCAGCGGAAAGAAATGTGTACTTTATTGCGTCACAAATGGTTGATCTCGTGTCAACGTGGGCTCCGGACGTGACGATAGCAGGTGGCAATTGGATTCTTGACCCAGTTTATGATGATATGATTTCTGGCGTTTTAACAAACGCGTTTGAGCCTATGGAGTACTACTTCAGTATGCCTGACGGCGGAGCAGAATTTGAGGTGGTTCTACCTGACGAAGTACCGTCGGACGTTCTGAGCACGGTTGACGAGCTAAAACGGAGAATCATAGCTGGCGAGCTTTTGATACCTCATAACATCGAACAACCAGAGAAATATTGGGGCCTGTAGAAAGCGCTTATTCGAAGTACACTTCGAACTATCTAACTCGTGTGCACTTAATTTCTATACGCAGTTGAGTTAAGGTTACCGCTGGGAGTTGATGGGTGAGGAGGGCCGGCGCGGCGGGCACTCACCTGGCTTAACAGGATCTAATTTAGGAGCAAACACTCGAATTTAGGAGCAAAAGCGAGTTTAGGAGCAAAGCCGGCTGGCGTGGCTTTGCACACAAATTAAATCCTGCACATAAACTTAAAATCTTGCACATAAATCCGCACATAAATTCCAAATCCTGCACATAAAGTCTGGATAATCCACATGAAGAAATTTTAAAAATGACATTTATTTAGAATATCATGTCTGAATTATATCGTAGGATTTAATATTAACTTTAGGATAACTGATAAAAAAAGAGGATTAAATCCGAATGATCGCAAGAATACCTCCGGGCATCTTGGAAGTTTTGGATAGAGCTAATTCAGGACCAATTTGTACTGACAAGGAGTGGAATACCAAGGTCATACCAAAAGGAATTGCCGAGAAGCTCAAGGAGCACGGTCTATCTAAGACCTGCGACCCAAACAACCCAGTCAACACCGACGACGGCTTGGCCGATGAATTCTACAGGGCAGGTTTCGAGTTCGCCGTCGAAACCGGGATTCTTTGCCAAGACACCCGGAGGATAATCAAATTAAGTGAGGAGGAACTGAAGCTGGCGCTAAAGGCATCTCCCAGCGAACTCCACTTGGGCGTAGGTTTGGATGGAGTAACGATGAGGGCGAGAAAGCCAGAGGATAAAACGATACCGATATTCGGCGCTCCATTGGGGATAGTAGTTTCCGAGGACTTGTACATCCCGGCGATGCTGGGCGTCGCGCAATGTCGTGAGATAGACGTTCTCCGGGGTTTCAGCCTAGAAACGGTCTATGGGCGGCCAGCCATGACAGGGACGCCCTATGAAACTCTAGTGGGCAACTTACAGGCGCAGATGCATCGGGAAATCCTGCGTAGATCCTGTAGGCCGGGCATGCCTGCAGAGGCCGTGATTTCGAGCACGACTGACTACGGACAATTCGGCGGCTACGGCATCGTGGGCGGATACAAGCCCACAGATATGGCATGCGTTCTGTCGCCATCGGAGTTGAAGACAAATTACACTTCCCTGCAGAAAGTCGTCCACGCCGTTAATTGCGGCGGAAGGGTTCTCTCGGGATCTTGGGCCATGATCGGGGGATATTCTGGACCTCCTGAGGGATCTGTAGTCTCGTCCATCGCCTATACCATACTGATTAGACCCATCCAACAGGCTATCATCGCCGGGACCGGGGCATTCGACTTTCGATACTTGGGTAACTGCGGCAGGGAGGCACTTTGGGCTAACTCTGTCTTCCACCAGGGTGTAAGTCGGAACACTCATACATTAGTGCACTCTCTCGTCAATCAGACGGCAGGCCCTTGTACTGACATGCTCCTTCATGAGTCGGTCGTGGGGATGATGAGCGTTTCCGTTTCCGGGGACAGTTATTCGGTGGGGCCCAGGTCGGCTTCAGGCAAATACACCAATTACGTTAGCCCATTAGAGGCTAGATTCTGTGCGGAGGTACATAAGAAATGTGCGGGGTTGAAGCGCAGCGACGCCAACGAGATCGCTAAATCCATTATTCCCAAGTACGATGATAGATTGATGAACCCGCTAAGGGGTAAGGAGTTTACCGAATGTTTTGATTTAAAGACCCTTAAACCTACGAAAGAATGGCATGAAATATGCGATAAAGTAAAAAAGGAAATCATTGACTTGGGAATTCCACTAGAATTACCGTAACTTCGCAGGCACGAAAAAATAATTCATGACATGATTTAACGCTGAGTCGTAGGTTGCTTATCCGAGTTTTTTAATGATCGATTAATAGCCGCTCGGTGGAAAGTCATTTATACGAAGTTTTTACAATATACTGACAGGTTATTAATTGACCGTCATCAATCAGGTTGGAAAAGATATCTATCAGATCAATACTTACGACGAAAAAATAGGCTTGTCATTTAACCAGTATCTTATCGTGGACAAATGCCCAATCTTAATTCATACCGGCCCTATACAGCTTTATGAAAAAATATCGAGGAGCATTGAAAAAATAATTTCCATCCAGAAAATTAACTACGTATTTATTTCACATTTTGAGTCCGACGAATGCGGAGCATTAAGCGCCTTTTTGAAAATAAACAAAAAATTGACTCCGGTCTGTTCGGAAATTACTGCGCGCCAGATACGTGGATTTGAAATCGCTGCAGATCCAATAATCAAACGAGGTAGTGAAACTCTTAATTTGGGGGGTAGAGAACTCACGTTCTTGGACTATCCCTCAGAAATGCACCTCTGGAAAGGTCTCATCGCATATGAACCAATTGATGAAATTTTGTACAGCAGTGATATTTTCATAAGGTGGGGTAAAATTGCCGTGCCACAAATAGCAGTTGACATACTAAAAGAGATCGAAGCTATACCGAAAGTAGCGGCTCCGAATCCAGAAATGCGGGACGAGTTGATTCGGACAATCAAAAGTCTCAAAATTAAGAAAATTGCTCCTGGTCACGGCCCGATTCTCGATGGGCTAGCAACTTAAAGAAAAAAGCGACTTTATCTCCAACGAATTTAGGAGCAAAATCGAAATGAGGGTCGATGCGGCGGGATGATTTTAACCAATTTTATAAGTAAAAAGGGGCTGAGATTCCCTCTCCCGCACTTAAATTGCTGACGCACTTGGAAAAAAATAACTTAAAGTTTATAAAACAAGAATAAGTCTATTTGGCTGGGTACACTGATGTCCAAGACGAAAGAGAGGAACGTATTTGCCGATTTTATTGGGCACAAGTACATCAGTCTAACTACCTTTTACAAGAGCGGGAAGGGAGTACCCACCACAGTAGAATTCGCCGAAAATGAGGCCAAACTTTACGTGGTCACGAAAGACAAATCTTGGAAGGTCAAGAGAATTCGAGATAACTTAAACGCAACAATCGAGCCATGTACTATGCGAGGCAGGGTAAATGGACCGAAGATGAATGTGGCTGTTTGTATTCTCTCGAAGGAAAAAGAGGCCATGGCTATCGAGGCCCTCAAACGTAAGTACGACACTTTGTTTCACTGGTTGGTTACAAAAATAGTATACTGGCGGCAACAAGAACAAAAGGTCTACCTGAAAATATCTCCAGCATAGAGCCCGCGCCGTGGTGTAAACAAGTATCGAAATGAAGGTCAGCGCGCCGGGGAACTGGGTTCGAGGGGTAGGTAATAAACAACTTTAGTTCTATATATTATGAAGAGGGAGAGCAATCAATCTAAGAAGTGATTGAAACTTGGATGGTTAAAAAGATGGTTGAAAAAGCTGTAAGAATAATAAGGGAAATAGAGCTTGCTCCTGAAGACGTAGAAAAATATGAGAATTGCGAAATAATCTCAGATTTACTCAATAATGAAATGTTAGGGTTAATCGAGGACTTGGATCTTCGTAAAGT
This sequence comes from Hadarchaeota archaeon (SeqCode), assembly GCA_964343275.1. Lineage (GTDB taxonomy): Archaea > Hadarchaeota > Hadarchaeia > Hadarchaeales > Hadarchaeaceae > Hadarchaeum. The sequence continues at coordinate 28,870 of CAYFIY010000015.1, read as the reverse complement.
TATACGACAAATGAGGAATCTGCATAGAGAAATTAGGAAGGAAAACTACAGGGGTTATGTACATACAACTAAAGAACTGTTCGGCAAGATTCTTAGAGCGGACTATGTCCTAAGATACCACCAGCTTGAACAGTTGAGTAATAAACTTAATGACAGCGAAATCAAAAAAATAAGGGATAAAAAAATACGGGAGGTATTGCAAAAAGTTAAACATGTTCACGAAAACATAGCCGATAAAAAAGCTAATTTAATTAAAAAGATGAATATTTATTAATTTTGTAGATGCATTCCCTCCCATTTTAACCAAATAACGTATTACAGGTTTTTTTTAATCTAACTCCTAAATTAAAGTTAGTAATAACGATACTCCCAACGCAAACGTGATGTCGTATGGGGTCGAAGTTGAGCGAACAGGTTCGGGCATAGGGATATCAAAGGTACATGGTAAGATTGATATTGTTGTAGGTCATCACATTAGGATAGCTGTGAAGGAGAAATGGTTATGAAAAAGATGACATGGGAACTTTCTGTCGAAGAAGGTGAATACAAAACTCCTCTCTTCATACTATGGGGAAATAAATTCGAAACGCCACTTGCTATGCAAAGAAATAAGGTATTCGAAATGACTTTTCCTCTCGACGATGAAGATGAAAAGGAGGCTCGTGCTCTCATTGCTAGGCTGGCTAATGAATATGACCCAGATGCAAGGAAGCTTCCAAAGCTTGGTGTTCCTATTAAACTAAACGTAGCTATCAAGAGGGATATGCCTCTATAATGGCACGCAATACTCTACTGGAACATCCCTTCTACATAATTATATGGCAAGTATACTACTTTTAATTGGTTTTGTAAAACAAGGGGGCGTATGAATGTTCAAGGAAAGAAAAGGCGTGGCTTCCATATTTTTTGTCGTGATCATCGTCGTTTTCGGAATCTTAGGCATAGTGGGTTATGTGATGACTCAGGGGCCTACGCCATCGCTGGTACCCATTAAAGGTGTGCCCGATACGAGCGCATCTGCAATTACTTCACAGCCACCTAGTATGGAAGGTATCAATACTCATACGGAAGTATACGGTACAGGTGCTGACCCTAATATGATCACGCTTGGCCCCAAACTTGCTAGCCATCCTGATTGGGAACCATACCCTAGTAAGATTAGCATGGATTTCGAACTTGGACACGGAACACCAGTACTTGCACCCATTGATATGGTACTGGTGGGCTTCAAAAATAGAAGTGCCGACTATCGGATTCGAGATGGGGAAAAAGTGACCCCATACGATGATTTAGCATTATACTTCGAGTCTGCCAGTCCTGATTGGCCAGAGATGATTATGATTGTCTATCATTTATCAAGCTCACCACTATTAATTGGAGATTGCCCTGTAGTTGAAGAGTGGGGAACTAGCATGCAAGCCCAAGGACACGTATTCTATGAGTTCGATGATTATTTGGTTCCAGAAAATAGTAATGCAAGTTCATGTGACGCTCTAATTAGATATTTGGTAAGACGTGGTGAACTCATTGGATTCGCTGGTAGTGTCGGTACTCACTCCATGGCCGCCATTGGTTTCAAAGTATCGCATACATCAGAAAATCCGACCGTTCAAAAGGGAAACCGCTATCTTCATTGGGTACAACCCGGCTCGTTCTTTTACTGGAAATCTTATAGTCCTGATGTGAATTTTCCCAGTGGGGTACTTGCGTATCCTTTCGAAAGTGACGGGTATCTACTTCCTGCTGAACAGCATGGTGTGAATTTTAAGTACACAATATAGGAATAAAATAGAATCGAAGAGAATCTCCTAAACTAAAGTTAGTATTGTTCCTTGCTTGGTCGCGTCTGTCTGTTCGTTCGTACATGGTCAAGTAATTAATAACAATAAATATCGGGAAAACGATAGGCTCATGGCTACATTACCTCCTTTGCGGGGTGTTTCGTAATCTCTTCACGTGGTTTCGTACCACACTCCACGTGGGGTATTTTAATATAGTCTGTTCTTTCATTTGTTGAATTCTTTAGGCAAACTCGTCAGAACCAAAAAGCTTTAAATTTGTTAATATATACAGCCACATAATCTTCATTTCCTTTGTAAGATTTTGGTTGTACTACAGCTATTTTTATAGCATCCATCAAACGTGTTGCTCTAAATAGCTTATAAAATTATTTATAGGGGAAAACACTCAAAATACCACAGTCCCGAAGCTATATAGCTCTGGAATTGGTTGGTCCTGAATGAGTACTGAATCTGAACTCGTAGCTGAGATAAAGAAGTGGTCTAAAAAATTGGATGATTCTCTGCTCAAACTTAGCCCCGTTGGGGACAGAGGAGCTAAGATGTCCGAAAACATCAGAGCATATCGGAACGATTCGGAGCATTTTTTCAAGCGTGGTGACTTAATAAGGAGTTTCGAGTGCCTAATTTGGGGGTGGGCAATTTTAGATCTGAGCCGAGAGTTTGAGTTTTTTAAAACTGATTAAAATCAAATGGTCGGACTGTTGTAATATTATTTGCTTGCCCATTGAATTTCCAGTACATCATTTATGACGTCGATAATCGCGCATTCTAAGAGTTTCTCGCCAAAGCGTTTATCTATCCTCAGGCCAAACTTTTCCACTTCCTCGGCTAGCTTTTCTGACCATTTGTATCTTTTTCTAACCACGGACAGTCCCACAAATCCAACCTCCGGATGTTTCACGAAATCGGAATGATCTGCCATTTTTGATTCATCTGCTATTCCAATAGCATCTGCCATGCTGAGTTCTCCGGTGGCTGCATGGGGTCCTTCCAAGTTTATGATCACGTTGTTAAAGGTCAAGCGCACACCCAGCTCTCCCTCCAGAGTAGGTATCCACTCTCTCAGGATTCCGTTCCCACCGTGCCCGTTGACTAATACCACCGCCTTAATCCCAAAATTTTGTTTCGCGCTAAGTAACATCACACGCAACTCTTCCAAGAGCTGTTCCAAGCTCTGATGCTCGCCTGTGTTTATTTCTGGAAATTCATAAGAGGAACGAAGAATTCCTAGGAACTTGGCTTTTATCCTCTCAGACGCCTCTCGTGCGACGTGAGAGGCTAGCTTGGCATCGGTGTCGGGAGGAAGGGCTGCTCCGTGACGTTCATTATGTGAGCCCATAGCCAATATGCCAACATCCCTTGTCAAATTCATACCTTCTCAAGTCGCTTGGCCATCTTGACAGCGGCTTCTACCGCGCGTCTCGCATACTCGTTCACTCTTTCAAGTGCCTGTATTCGGGTCATGCCTGGTCCGGAGATACCAAGCGTTATTGGTTTTCCGGATTCAACTGATAGATCTATCAACTTTCTCGCCGCATGTTGCATGACTATCTCGTCGTGTTGGGTATCGCCTTCAATCACTGCCCCAAGGGTGACCACCGCATCGACATCGTTTCGATCGACTAATTTTTTAGCCGCCAAGGGCAGCTCGTATACTCCTGGAACCATCATTCCAGCGACTATCTGAGCTTCCAAGAAGTCCGCGTGTTGTTTTGCGAACTCAAGCATCGGTGATACTATGTCGAAGTTGAACTCTGTTGCTACTATACCTATCTTCACCAATTTTTCACCCCCTTAGAGGTCCAGCGTCGTGGCATCCCTCTCTCTGTCCCGTGCCGGCCAGTTTTGCTAGCTCTTCTGGATTGAAGAGCAATCTGAAGACGTTTCGAGCATGTTCACGAGCTCGTCTGTCAGCTAGTTCGGCTAGCTTCTTGTTGTCCTCTGATTCATCCTCGAAAACGAACACTTCAATCACGTGTTTGTTTGCGAGCAGCTGGGCCCAAATCAACCCCAACGATGCTTCATGAGCACACTGTTTGTCTATCGGCTCAGCTCCAGGCATGCCTAATGCCATCACAATATCGCAGCCAATCTCAAGCAGTATCTTTGCCTCAACAGGGAGATCCTTTATCCCTGGGACAGTCCTACGCTCTATCTTAACGCTGCATAGCTGCTTGAGTTCCTCCACTGCGGCTCGTGCCATATCGTAACGGGCGAAGGTCGTATCAACTATCCCCACGATTCTCATGAACTCGTACTCTCCTTGTAGTTTCCGATGATTTCTGACCCGTCTAGGAATCCAATTCCGCGATCCTTAGCGTATTCGATTGCTTCATCTCTTGAGAGGGCCTTATTGGTTTTAGCATCCAACATCTCGCAAATGGCAATAACTGGTGTGACTCCAATGGTTTCGGCCAGCGCTACCGCGAGTTCCGTGTGTCCTTTACGCTCGGTCAGCAAACCATTCGCAGCTCTAAGTAGGGGGACATGCCCCGGACTTCGGAACTCATTTCCGAATATGTCGACCATAGGGTTATTCATCGCTTTAGATCCTAAGCTGCCAATCGCACTTATGGTGAGGGCCCGATCGATATCAGTTATTCCGGTGAATGTACGTCTGTGGTTTATAGCTATCGAGAACGCTGAGCGCTCGTCGTAGGGTAGGTCGTTCGGCCAGGCCGATTTAAGAACTTTGAAGCTTGATGAGGCTTGGCGGTAAATGTCCGTGAGGTAGGGCAACCCTAGATTTTCGGCTATTTTTGACTGTAAAGCAACGCATATCAAACCACCTGCGTCCATTCTCATGGTAGCGATGTGATGGGGTCTAACCGATTGAGCGAGGATAGTCATGTCTACCTCATTTTCCCGGCTGGTATTATCGTGAAGTAGAACAAAATTTCCAGCGCGGAATGTATCCATGATCTGGGAACTGTTCACGCCAATACCTCCACCTTTAAAATTTCGCCGTCGTTTAGTCCCATTTTATTGCGAAGGTTCCGTGGAGAAATTATTTCAACTATATCAGTGTGATGAGTACGATTCGGAAAAACGATGGCCCCATTTGAGCCCTTAAATTTAACTCTGAAAAATTTTACGGGCCCAAATGTTCGTTCTTTAGTACTGAATCCCGATACTTGGCCCGAAGGCATCCTAGTGAGAATGTCTTTGAGTTCGATTGAATCCTTTTCTAGCTTTATGTCCAGCGTCCCAGGATATGGTATAAATCCGAGTTCTTTCTTGAACTGTTCGATGTACTTTTGTTGTCCCATATAATAACTTCCTTCACCCATTCCGGTGATCACTCGGCCAGACAGCATGAACAATCGAGGGCTTGGTTTGAGAGTTATCTCAAGTTCTTTTTGAATTGCACGTAGGGAAAATAATCCAATTTGGGATATTTTTACAGTCTGGCCGCGGGTCCCGACATGGCGTGTTATCATGCCCTTGCGTTCAAGTTCATTCAATTTTCTAATCGCAGTCTGTTTAGAGCTGCTTAGGCCGCTAGCGAGCCAGCTGGAAGATATTCTGACCTCTCCCTTAGCCGCTCCCTTCTTTGCCAACAGCAATAACATTTCAATCCAACTTGTTTCTGTCACGTCCATCCTCCTATCAACAAAGTGATTTCCCCTATTAAATATTACCAAAAATGAAACGCGTCTAAAAAATGGAACAATAATACGGCTAGACATGTGGGTATGGTCCTCTTTTCAGCAAAATTTAATAACAATCCCCAAAAACCATTAAAAGTGACAAAATGGAGAAATTGCCAACACTGGACGATGTCCTAGTGAAAGGTAAAACAGTAATTGTTCGTGTCGACATAAACTCTCCATTGGATCCTAAAACTGGGGATATTTTGGATGATAGTAGGATACGCAAATCTGCATTCACTCTAACGGAACTCGCAAGCAAAGGTGCAAGAGTGGTTGTGCTTGCCCATCAAGGTCGACCCGGTAGCGAGGACTTCACCACATTTGAAAAACACGCAGAGAAACTGAGCGCAGCAATGGGTTTTCAAGTCAAGTATATCACGGACGTTATCTACGGACCTCTCGCGGTACAGGAGATTCGGCGGCTTAGATCAGGTGACGTGCTAATGTTGGAAAATGTACGCTACTTAGCTGAGGAGAATTTGAACCGGTCAATTGAGGAGCAGGCCAGGACTAGGCTTGTTCAGAAACTGGCACCAGAAGCTCATCTTTTCGTCAGCGATGCATTTTCCGCAGCACACAGATCTCAAGCATCAATTGTTGGTTTTGCTGCGGTACTGCCATCCTGCGCAGGAAGGCTTATGGAGAAAGAGATAAATGGTCTCTCTCCAGCGCTAGCTCCCGAACATCCCTCAGTTTATTTACTCGGTGGAGCAAAAGCCGACAACGCGATGAAGATAATCAATAATTCTCTGGAAAAGAAGACCGCCGACGAAGTACTTACAGGTGGAATTTTGGCCAATATCTTCCTTATGGCATCGGGTCGAGATGTCGGTGGCCCGAACACGAATCTGATCATGGATGAAGGTTATAACAAGCTGATTGACCGGGCTAAGAGGCTGCTATCGGTCTATGGCGACAAGATAAAGGTTCCATTAGATATAGTAGTCGATGTAGGGGGACAGCCGAAGACTATATCTCTCGAAGAACTTCCAACGGGACGATACATATGCGATATTGGACCGCGGACTATTGCGGCATACTCCAAATCTATTGCCGGAGCCAAGACAATAGTTGCGAAGGGTCCAATCGGGATATTCGAACGCAAGGGTTTCGAACGAGGAACTTTCGACTTGCTAGAGGCTATGGCAAGATCAACGGCTTTCACAATACTCGGAGGTGGCCATATTGTTGCAGCCGCAAACGAGGCTCAAGTCTCAAGTCGAATCAACTATATAAGCTCGGCAGGATGGGCGTCCATCAGCTTCATATCGGGTGAACCTATGCCGGGATTAGAAGCGTTGTTATATTTCAAGCCGCATTAGTCAAGACGAGGGAGATAGAAGTTGAACAACATCGTCATCATAGGCTTTCAATCAGCTGGGCTCACTGCTGCAGCTGCGGCCCACATTCACGATCGTAGGGCCGAGGTTACAGTGGTCGAGAGGAGGTCGTATGCGACTTATCACCCATGCGGACTGCCATACGCTATTAGTGGAGATGTATCGGACATCCATGAGTTGGTTGAAGATGAGCCTAAGATGCTGGGTGTGGATGTACGACTTGGCAAAGAGGCCAAGTACATCGATACGAAGGCAAAGAATGTAAGTATTCAAGATCTCAAGACAAAGAGCGAGGAAAAAATATCATACGACTCTCTTATCTTGGCCACGGGAGGGTTGGCCCTCAAACCATCCATACCCGGCGTTGATTTAAAAAACGTTTTCACCTTACGCACCGTTGAAGACGGAAAAGATATTATTGCATCGCTGGCAAAATCAAAAAGAGCGGTGGTGGTTGGTGCTGGTCCGATCGGGGTGGAGGTGGCCAGCGCATTGAAAAAAAAGGGCCTTGAAACAACTATAGTCGAGTTGCTGCCTAATATCCTTCCGGGAATGCTTGATTCTGACATGGCCGCTACCGTCAGCGAGCATTTGAACAAGGCCGAGATTGCGGTGAAGTATGGCCAGCCTGTTCAAGAGATTCGTGGCAAAGACAAGGTCAAGTCGGTCATTCTTAAAGACGAGGAAATATCCACAGATTTAGTAATACTTTCGGTTGGCGTAAGGCCGGATGTGGAGCTTGCCAAGAAGATTGGGCTGGAGGTGGGATCCACAGGTATGATAGCCGTGGACGATCATCTAAGAACCAGCGCCGCTGACGTTTACGCTGCTGGGGATTGCGCAGAGACCCGTTGTTTTATAACTAAAAATCCCATCAGAAGTCAGTTGGCGACTACCGCCATACGCATGGGGAAGGTCGCGGGAAAAAATGTTGTGGGGGGAGATGAAATTTTCCCAGGCGTACTTAACACTGTAGTCTGCTCAGCATTCGGGCTAGAAGTCGCGGCCACGGGATTGACATCTCGGATAGCGAAAGACGTTGGCATCGATGTGGCCGCTGGGCGCTTTAGAACTCTTAGCAAGCCAAGATATTTCCCAGGTGCGGAACTCCTAGTTGTTAAACTCGTGGCAGATAAAAGTAATAATAAAATCATCGGCGGGCAGATTATAGGAGATGGTGCGACCGAGAGGACGAACGTGCTGGCCTTGGCGATTACTAAAGGGGTTACAGTTCATGAAATGTCTCAAATGGAATATAGTTACGCGCCACCATTTAACGATTGTATCGAACCCGTCGTCGTGGCAGCAGACGCTCTGCTCAGAAGAATGTAATACTCATGCTTTTCGTTGTTGAGAACTTGGAGCTAGAACTCAGCGAATGGCTTTGCATAGAGTACTCTAATGCCGCTCGGATAGTGGGCAAGAAAAATTTACTTATAACTAATGTGAAGAAAAAATCAGAACGAGAGATACTTTCAAAAAAAGCTCCATCAGTTCGCCCACGTGTTTCGGAAATTTTCAGGCAAAGCGAAATATTAGTGCTGGATCCTCAATCGAGAAAAAAACTAATTTATCGCGATTTGGTAGGCAAAAATGCTGTCATTATAGGCGGGATCCTTGGCGACGATCCACCACTGGGGCGAACCAAGACACTTCTGACCGATCGATTACCTCGATCCGAAGTGCGGAATCTTGGCAAGCACCAGTTTTCCATAGATGGTGCGGTCCATGTGGCAAAACAGATTAGCATGGGCAAGTCGATAGGAGAAATACCTGTTCAACATGGACTAGATATTTACATCACTCGAGGCTATTCCATCACTTTGCCATACGCCTTCCCGTTCGTAAATGGGAAACCATTGATTTCACGGAGATTAATAAAGTACCTCCGCCGCCATTAAGACGAAATTACACAAAGAAGCAAAGATTAATGTTATTGTTAAATAATTAGTATGGAGCCCCGTGGTGTAGCGGTCAGGTGAAAACCCCGTAAAAGCATTCGGGCCTTTGGAGCCCGCGACTCCGGTTCGAATCCGGGCGGGGCTACCACTAAACAAGCTCGTATCGAAGAACCTTTGTTTGACAAGAAATAGGTAAATGCGGCGATATCTTATTATTATCTCATTAAGGTTGTAATTCGTGGTTTATTGGTTAAATTTTTCTAAGAATTATCCTCTCGTTTACTGAAGGTTGGTGTTACTTCAGGACTTTGTCAGCAAGCTCGTTCAAATCCGTAGCCTTCTCAATAGATAACTCTGGTAAGTTGCTTGATAGTTCGGGTACTGGAGGCTCGATTCCGGTCTGGTTTGTGGATACCACGAAAAGAGTATAGGCACCTGATTCCTTCACGGCCATATATTTCTCCATTATATTCCCTACAGGTACTAGCTTGCCAATGGAGTTGACGGAGGCGCTTATTATAGTGTCCTGACGTACGAGGTTTGGCGCGTTATTTTCGCTTAACCGGATCGCGGCGATTATCAACAAAGCCATTGAGGCACTGGCGGACGGTCCTGAGAATGTAGCTTCTGTTGCGAGATTATCGATGGTAACCATGATGTCGACTTCACCTAAGCCATACTTAGTAATTGAGCTAGCGGCAGTCTTAGCCATTACTGCAGCTCTCTGTGCGTTCTTGTCCTCGTAGGGTGGAACGAACAAGCCCAGCCGACCTGATCCGGACTTGAGTTCAACAATGAGTGTGGCCATCTTTCCACGGCCGCTCGCGTCGATACCAGCTATTGCCATGCTACGCATGTATTCCTCCCCGTTTGGTACTTTCAGGATTGGTTTTTCATTGTCCCAAATATCAGACAGAGTGATACCCGTTATCGCTCCTAGTAAAAAGGAGATTGTTATAAAAACAGCTAAATAAGATTTTTTTTTATCTTCCCATCTTGACATCGTATCACATATTCACTAACATTGCTGTATTTTTATTTCGTTGAGATAAAGTTAATCCCAGAGCCCCGTGGTGTAGTGGCCAAGCATAGCAGGTTCTGGACCTGCTGACGTCGGTTCGAATCCGGCCGGGGCTACCATTTTAAAGTTCGATAATAATGGCAGTATTTGTATCTACAACTCCTTTTACTTTATGTATGCCGTCAACTACGGCTTTGCTCAACGTGTCCATGCTACTGGCTTTAACTAAGGCTATGATGTCATAGGGACCCGTAACTACATCAACTTTTCCCATACCATCAACTTTTTTTAATTCATTAGCGACCTGTTTGACTCTTCCAATAGCTACCGTTACCAATATATAGGCCTGTATCATAGGTTTACCTCATTATATTTTTATCACTATATTTTAAAGAGCTTTCTAGAGTCAATCACTTTTCTTCCGGTTCTTTTATGATAAGTTTCTTGTTAAGAATGATTTCAGCTGATCTAATGACAGAACCACCTACGCCTATTGCCTTAGCTGCTTGTCCCCCCGGTACGAAAACTAAAACCTGATCTTCTACTTCCTCTATTTTTTCTATCTGTACGCCGAGCATCACCTTTAATTTGTCTACGATACTTTGTTCCATTTTCTCACCACGATATTTTATGCAGGAATTTATAAAACCTATCTAGTCAGTGGGTGCTCATCGATATAACTTGGATTAAAATAATTCCAAGTAGAAACAACGAAAGCTGCAACGCAAATTTTTTATTGACGTGTTCCTCGTGGAGCTTCGGCATCAAGTTCACAGCAGCCACGTAGATGAACCCTCCGGCGGAAAAGGCTACAAGTGGGGCTGAGTAATTGATTATAGAGATCGTAAAATACGCGATAATTGCTCCAAATAACGCCGTGATAGCAGAGGCGAAGTTTAAAAATAGAGCCTTTCTCCTGTTAAACCCTCCGAAAATCAATATCCCGAAATCGCTTAGTTCCTGCGGTACTTCATGTGCAATAACTGCTACTGTTGTGAGCAAACCTAAAGAAATAGAATTTCCCGATGCCGATCCTAAAACGAAGGCGCCTGCTATGACCATCCCATCGACGAAATTGTGAACACCATCACTGACGAGAGTTAGGTAGGTTACTGGGTGGACTCGACATATTCCGTCTCGGCAGTGGTGCCAGTATAACAGTCTTTCTAGAACAAGGAAAGTAGCGATACCAACCAATACGATGCCAAATGTAATGTTTGGAGAACCTATTTCTGAGATTGCTTCCGGCAACATATGCAGAAAGGCCGTTCCGAGCAAAGAGCCCGAGGCAAAGGCAACCATTGGACCAATAAATTTCTCGATGGTATTTGTGTGGAAGAAGAAAAACAATGCTCCGATTAACGACACCAAACTCACCACGGAGACTGAAATTAAGATTGGAATCAGCATTTCAACTACCTGCCGAATAATCAAACTCTATTTGCCAATCACTAGTAAATAATTTATGCACCCTATCGTAAATACCAGGTACATGTCCTGCCCCCACCACACATGCCACTTTTTTGCCTGAGTTTGAAAATGTTGCTAATTTAGATGACATATACGAGTCTCTCTCGGTGATTAAGACGTCGTATGCCGTTGTGGATATTCTCTTAAATTCCTTTAGCAATTCGTCCACTATTTTTTCGTCAGTTAAACGATCGAGTTCTACTTTTTTTCCTCCACCAACGAGGCCGAATACTAACTCCATGAAAAATCTGAGCTTCTCACTCCACGATATTCTGTTTATTAACCGCTGTAAAGTAATACCAATATGTCTATCAATCAACTCAATCTGCGCTCCTATCTCCTTCGCGTACTTGACCGCAGTTAGCATTTCTTCTCCCGCTACCATGCCAGTTTGACGAGAAAACTTACCCTGAATTAGGTACATCAAGGCGCTCAAGATGAAAAGATTCGGGCCGCTCCGCATGGCGTCTAAAAAATCTGGTTTCTTTTTCTGAGTAAGCGCAAAGTAACGGACTGGATCAAGTTCTACGGCGACGATATCTGGGCGCTCGTTCACGATAGTCTTTCTTACCTCAGCCGCGCTTCTGGGGAGTACATGAGCCACCCCAATAATAAAGAGTCGGTCATCCAGTTTTCTAATCACGTTTGGCACCGACTACCCTGTATCTCAGTAGGAGTTCGCTCCCGTTTTTAGACATATCTAAAAGCTTGAGTTTGGTGCTTTCCTTTATTCTGGAAAAACCCAACCCACCGATTAATGTTTTCGTCTTTTCCCCTCCGACAAGCTTGGGGGCTACAGTTACCTGTACCTCGTCCACTAAATTATGTTCTAACATTCCCCAGTTTAGGGTAGATCCTCCCTCGAGAAGAAGCTTCCTTACCCCTTGGAAATAAAGTTTTTTCAGCAACAAATTTAGGTTTACTTTGACCCCCCTGAATTTCATTACATTTGCTCCGCTTTTCATCAGTGTATCTATTTTCCTTTTTTTTAATTTACTCGAAACTACCACTATGGTTTCTGCCGAACTGTCTAGGATTTTGGCTTCGGGCGGTATCCTGGCTTTTCCGTCCACCACCACACGCATCGGATTTTTTCCATTTACTAGGCGCACGGTGAGTGAGGGGTCGTCCGCCAGAATGGTTCCGGCCCCGACCATTACCGCGTCGACGTAGGCGCGAAGTTTATGGAGGCGAATTAGGTCGCTTCTCGAAGATATCTTACTGTCCCCTGATATCGTTGCAATCTTGCCATCCAGAGTCATAGCTGCATTTAATATCACATAAGGTCGTTTCATGGACTCAAGCGAATTTTATGCAGACAAGCTCTTAAGTGGTTAGGGAGGGGCCAGGGCCGGGATTTGAACCCAGGACGCAGGCTCCACAAGCCCGAATGTTAACCAGGCTACACTACCCTGGCCTCAATTTAGAAATTAGCTTAAATCTTATTTAGCCTTGCCCCAGAGCACTAGTTTTTCTCTTTAGTCCCTACTACATTCATAACTGAGGTTGGTACATCTCGTGAGGCATTTTCACGGTTTAAACTACTTCCTCTGTCAGCATTATGGATACCATGAATATTATTATGAACAATAGCACGGTAAATATGGCAACGTCGGAGCCTCCTTTTTTCATTTCCTCTTTGAGTACCTCACCATTTTCTTTTGGCAAGATACACACTTCATTTCCAGATTTTTCATATTTGATTTGCGTATTTAAAAAAGCAAAGACGGTAAAAAAAAGGTTTCTTAGTGTTTTAGTTAACAATATATGTAAAAAGTGGGCCATTCGACGTTTGAACATGAATTTTCCCCTAAAAAATCCATACTTTAAAAAATTGCCAAAAATACTCAAATTGCAGCTGAATTAATTAAGGTGCGGGGGAGGGGATTCGAACCCCCGAACCCCTGCGGGACCAGACCCTAAATCTGGCGCCTTTGACCTGGCTTGGCTACCCCCGCCCAAAAAATCTAATCCTTAGTGGATAAAACTGCTCGTTTCAAGATTCTAACCGCCAAGAGCATCTCGTTGCGCCATCCGCTCGTAACGCGATATTTTTTTAGCTTTTTTATAGCAGTTCTTACAGTGGGCTTTTCCCATGGTGCGCTTAGAACAATCTCGGTGTATCTCGGTCTCGCAACTTGCGCACCTGATAATGGGCGGTTCCAGAGTTCTTCCACAAGAGGAACAATCCACCATTTAGCCACCTTAACCGTGTATAAATCTGATAACTTCACATTATACTCATATCAAAGTTGATTAATAGGTTACTACTAATGGTCGAGCAAGCTTCGGTCTTTGTTATCTATAATTTGTTCGGCAGTTAAGAAACTGGTAATAAATCTGGGGCAAGCCATAAATTAAATATAATCTGGTGCCCCGGGCGGGATTCGAACCCGCGTCGCAGCCTTTCATCGCCATCGCTCGAAAGGGCCGTATGATTGGCCGGCCTACACTACCGGGGCACAAGTTTATCATTAGCTCCTAGCCTAAAATCATCTTTGTCAAAACAGTTTTCGTAATCACCAGAGGTTTTATTCCGGAATTGCTCATCATGGATCGATAAAAGAAATGGTGGACTCGGAGGTACTCGGACAGCTAGAAACTAAAGTTAAGACACAAGACTCGAAAACGATGGGGAGGTGATATGGTGAACTCTCATTACTACAACTGCAACAATAAATACCCTAATTTATCATTGAAATATGCATCTTAATTATGTTCCAAAGTCTATAGAAAAAAGGATGACATGGAAGACGTGTTGAACAAAAAGTTTGCGTTGCTTATCATCATAACAGCTGCTTTTCTCATTCCCTACCTCTCATCGGCCGTCACTGTTGCCATTCCATCGATTGGCAGCGAATTTGCCATGGATGTGGTACTTCTGGCTTGGATCGCGACCTCATTCTTTTTGGCGGCGGCGGTATTTTTGGTTCCATTTGGAAGGATAGCGGACATCTACGGGAGAAAGAAAATTTTCATTTATGGCATTATCGTCCTTATAATCTCTTCTTTTCTCTCGGTGCTCTCCAATTCCGGCACAGTATTCATCATCTTTAGAATTTTTCAGGGACTCGGAAGCGCCATGGTATTCGGCACCTCCTTGGCCATTCTGACGTCCGTATTTCCCTTGGGTGAGAGGGGCAAGGCCATGGGCATAGAAACCGCGGCCGCCTATATCGGTCTCTCACTCGGTCCATTTCTGGGGGGCGTCCTGACCCAGAATTTTGGCTGGAGGAGTATCTTCCTCCTAATTGTCCCCATCGGTTTGTTGATACTCGCCATGGTCTTCTGGAAATTGAAGGGGGAGTGGGCCGAGGCGAAAGGGGAAAAATTAGATTTAACGGGATCCTTCTTCTACGGATTGGCACTGGTAGCGCTGATGTATGGCTTTTCCATCTTGCCGGAGACGTCTGGTATCTTGCTGACTTCTGTCGGCGTTCTGGGGATGTTGGGGTTTATCTGGTGGGAAATCAGGGCGAGAACACCAGTTTTGAACATCAGTCTCTTCAGGAACAATAGGGTGTTTCTCTTTTCAAACATGGCTGCGCTGATCAGCTACAGCGCCACGTTTGCAGTGGTCTTCCTTATTAGCCTGTACTTACAGCAAATAAAAGGTCTCAATCCTCAGGACGCGGGCCTGGTTTTGGTGGCCCAGCCTATCGTGATGGCCATCTCTTCCCCATTTGCCGGCAGGTTGTCTGACAGGGTGGAACCACGGATGATCTCCTCGATAGGGATGGCGCTGACGGCTGTGGCGTTGTTCATGTTTGCTCTCTTAAACAGCCAGACGACCCTGGAGTACGTCGTGGGCATCCTAGTTCTGATAGGTTTTGGTTTTGCTCTTTTCTCGTCCCCCAACATGAATGCAATCATGTGTTCGGTGGAGAGAAAGTTTTACGGGGTGGCTTCTGGGATGGTCGGGACCATGCGTCTAATGGGGCAGATGGTGAGCATGGGGATCGCGACGCTGGTGTTTGCGATTTTAATCGGTAGGGTTCAGATCACGCCTGAATACTACCCACTTTTCCTGAGCAGCGTGAATATATCCTTCATTATTTTTGCTGCCCTCTGTTTTCTAGGGATGTGTGTATCCCTTTCGAGGGGCAGGCTACGGGAGTGTTCGACCGACTCTTGAAGTCGATAAATTATAGGAGACTATAACATCCTTTTTCTCGATAGGTAACAAGAGAACATATTACAGGTTCCAATTGGTCTTTTTATTACTCTTTGAGAGTAATGAACTGTTTCGGACTGTTAGTTAAAATAGTCTGAGTAAACTTTTTATAAATGCATTGAATCATTTTTTTTATAAATTAATTTAACTTTTTAGTTTTTTCTTTCACTTTAGCAGCAATAATCCAAATATTTTATAACATTCCCCTTCTTTCACGACGTCTATTTTAAATCCAGCTTTTCTTACCATTTTGAATACATCGATTTCGCATGCTTCCAGGGATGGTCTGGCCTTCAATGGATTTTTATAATCTTTTTTGCTGAATTCATTTCGATTTTCAATACTTTCTGCCGGGCAGATTTCACAAAATTGGCAAGGACCCGATAAATAAACAAAGGCCTTATGCAAACCATTTAAAAAGGCTTCTCTTTCCAGCTGGGACATTCCCTCATGAAATTTTACTTGTTCATCGTGATCAATCAAACCACTGAACTCGATCAATAGACCCTGACTATAGTTTTTCAGCGTCTTCCTAGTCTCATCAGATGTTGGTGAATATGGCGGACAGGTAAAATATCTCGCGAATTTTTTGCACCCATATTGGCATTTTAGCCTCACGTAATCTTCCACAAAAACGTCTCTTGCTTGGATAAGTTTGACAGAGCTTGCACCTTTTTCTTTCGCACGTTTTATCAGCATTTCTGTAATTTTTTTGAATGACGGCATCCAGATCAGCTATTTACACAAACCATAAATTTTGATTTCCAATAAAAAGATTCTTTCTATCGGCGTTGTACTAAAATTGAAATCATAAACAGACAGCACGACCGAGAGGAATGTCGGAGCGTCGCGAGAAACCGCCATCGTAGTGTATGATACAAACAATATTAACATGGATCAGGGAAACAAATAAAAACAAATAGTCCTATTTAATTATCAACGTGAAATAGGAGGGATTGGATTGAGTCAAAAAAAGCCGAAATGTGTTTACATCTTTCAATTCGATGAAGTAAGACCGGATCACTTGTCTGCGTATGGTTACCACCGTGGGCAGAAGAACATTGATGAAATCGCAAATGATGGTGTTGTCTTCAAGACGACCATATCTGGCAGCTCCTATACTGGGGCTGCAACGCCAATCTTATGGACAGGAATGATGGGCCCCCATACTGGAGTAAGGGACCCCTACCATTTGGTCACGGCGCCTCTTCTCCAGGACTACCTCCGTAACGCTGGTTTCAAGACTCAAGGTTGTATGAGTCAAAGCGTCGCGGGGTCGGGAATTGGAATGAATAACGGGTTCGATACATTTATAGAGCCCACCGATCCTAACGCCCCAGACACTTGGGGCGATGGTGTTGAGCATTGGCGGGCCCTTGGCGTAGATGTCGATGATAGGTTCCGTGCCAAACCCGTTGGGAAGAGGTACGTTGATGAGAACGTCGATTTTCTGAGAAAAAACAAGGATGGTAATTTTTACCTCTACAACCAGTTTTATGAAACACATACTGGATCAGAGGAATACCTTGTAAGATCGGGTCGAATTAAAAAGGATGAGTACCCTGAGAACGCATATTATGACGCGAAAATAAAGTTGGCCGACAGTGAGGTCATTGGTAGTGTGATTGATAATCTGAAAGATATGAAACTCTATGACGATGCACTTATCATTGTCACTGGTGATCATGGGACTAGTCTTAGGGAAGAATGCTGGCCTCTTGGCGACTACATATATGATCCTGTAGACGTGGGTGACCTTAGTAATACTCATTCCAGTCTCTATGATGTAGACCTCAAGGTCCCATTAATAATTAAAGCACCAAATTTTCCGGAAAATTCTAGTGGAAAGGTCGTTGAGGGACAGGTGAGATCAATTGATATCACCCCAACCGTTCTTGACTTAGTTGAATTTCCAATGGATAAGATCAATCCACCCATGGATGGTGAGAGTCTAGGGCCAAGCACGAATAATTTAAGGGGCCATGGTAAGAGAGCCTACGCCGAAACGGTGTGGTCCGTGTACGGGATGGGTGCAAGACAATCCCTTCGCGAGGAAAACTGGAAGTATATAAGGTACGCCAGCTCGATGTATGAAGAATTCTTTGACCTGCAGAAAGATCCTAAGGAGCAGGTGAACCTTATTGACAGATTAAAGTTCCACGCGCCCAAATGGCTCAAGACTTTGCGCGAACAATGTAACGACCTCTACCGGGCTGAGCCCAAAGGGATTCAGCGCAGGGAAATGCCTTCGGAAGAGAAAAGGGCTATTGAAGAACGTTTAAAGCGATTGGGTTATGTGACAGAAAAGTGATGCATCATGGAAAAAAGACCAGCAGTTGCGGAAAGGGATCCCATAACAATTAAGACATTTTTAGAGGTAATCCAAAGGAACTTGAAACAGTCGTTGTGGAAGTACGGAGACTTCCCGAAAAAGGAGGAGATAAAAGATTTTTCTAAGTTCGACCCTGCCAAACATATAGAGTATCTTCATGACGTGGCTCACATCTGGTCTGGGGGCAAGGACTCCACTCTGACATTATGGTGTTTAAGGGAGGTATGCGGTGGTAGAGTACCGATGGACGTTTTCTATGTAGATACCAGCTACGAGCCTTTCCCGGAAGTTTTAGATTGGATGAATCAATTGGCAAAAGATTGGGATCTGAATCTCAAGAGGGCAGCGAGCGACGAGGTCATAAAGTCAATTAAGAATAAGGATAAGGATTATAACCAGCACAGGGTTGACGTAGCTGACCTCCCCGAACGTTACCAAAGGGAACTATTGAGGCTAGGATGGACAAAGGACCACTTTATGATTGCAGATAATCCAGCTTGCTGTCACCTGCTGAAGACTTGCGCATTTCAGGACTTCATCGAACAAAACCACTACAAGGTCATTGTAGAGTCCGTTAGATGGGATGAGCAAAGAGAGCGTAGTCTATCGTCATATGACGCGGAGGGCGCTGGATGGGTTTGCCACCGTCGCGTTAAGCCATCATTATTCCTTTCCTATCCGGAAGCCCGGCAGATTCAGTTTGGTAACTTCGGAGTCCCTCTGTGTCCCGTGTATGCAAAAGGTTACACGAGCTTGGGCTGCACTCCATGCACTGCTATCACGGATACCCCCGAAATAGAGAGGTCTGGTAGGGTAGCCCAAAAGGAGAAAATGCTGGCTAGACTACAGGCGCTCGGCTATCACGGGGGCGAAAGTGGTTGATAATTGTCGGCGTCGATGGGGTAGACTACTCTATCGCGAAGGACTATTTTGATGTTAAACACCTTGAGGTGGACATTGAACCTAAACATACTGCTACGATATGGACGAGTTACTTTACTGGATTAACGCCTCAAGAGCATGGAATACTTAGTTGGAAGCCCGTGGTATACAAGCTGCCAGATCTAGATTATATTTGGAATCACGGTGATTGGACTGTATTTGCCGCTCCTGTCTCCATGCCTCCTTTCTCGCGCAAATACACGACCAGCGATTACCATATGAAGGACGAAGAAAACGCTTGGGAAACTGAGTTGAACGAGTTCATAGACTGCTATGAGAAACACGAAAGCGATCACTTCTTAGGTGTCATTAGGTGTATAGACACAGCCAGTCACGTGAGACAGAAAGAAGTTGTCCTGAAGTGGTATGAAAAAGTCTTTGAGTTGATGAAAAGTACAAAGTTCGATTTGATGATGTCCGACCACGGGTTCTGGGGATTCGGCAGAAGAAAAGGCGACGACGATCATTCTCCGGATGGTATTGTAAAAGGTGTTGACGTGAAAATAGCTTCTGAGCTCATTCAATACATGAAAAACCTTAAAGCGAGTATTAAGTAGTCTTCGTCGGAGTCTTGTCAGGGGAGTATACGTTTTTATCTATAAGATAAATATTGTAAAGGCGTTGGCTAGTGGAATATTTTAACCCATAAATTCATACTTTTACTGAGAGAGAGATGAGGGTTGTTTAATGGCCATTGAAATGACCATTGGTATTTTACTGGTAGGCATGATAGGGGGATACCTAGGTGGACTAGTAGGAATCATAGGAGCAACGATAGTTCCGGGCTTGATTTTGCTTGGAGTCGATCCAGTTACTGCGATTAGTTCAAGCCTGCTGTTGCATGTACTAATTTCCCCCATTGGTGGACTTTCACACTATAAGTTGGGACATGTGCACCGTAAAATCGTTGTCCCTTTAATTTTAGGTGGCGGTCTGGGCGCTTTCTTTGGAGCAAATATTTCTTCACGTTTGCCTGGCCCCGAACTGAAAATTATTATTGGTGTAATTACCATCGCTGCTGGTCTACTTAGCATCACGAGATACTCTCGTAAAAATAGTATAAAGTCTAAGTTAACAAACGCTAACGGAGATTTATCAAAATCCGTACTAGTTTCAATTGTATCCATTGCCGTCATTGCGGGTCTTACCTCCGGCGCTTTGGGTTTGGGATGGGGAGCTCTCGCTATCCCCGTTCTTATGTTAATTGGGATTTCGCCGCATGATGCGGTCGGTTCTTCGCTGTTAACCAGAGCTTTCGTTGCACTAGTGGGGGTCTCAACTTTTTATCTCGTGGGCGGTCTTAGGGCAGAGGTAATATTACCATTGTTGGTAGGAGGAATTATTGCCATCCCGCTCGGAGCACTCACGACAAAACGCCTCCAGCCTAAAACGATGAAAAAAATCGTTGGTATGGTTATTATCCTGCTTGGGATTTCAATACTAGTAAAACTAGTGATTTAAATTAAACGAACTGATGAGAGCGATATCAAAAAACACATCAAAAACTCGAATCCGACATGATGTAAGATTCACGTAACGATCCGGCAATGCGATAGTAAAATAATGCCTAAAAAGTCAAAACAGACGAAGATAACTCCGAAGATCCTTAAAAAGATGATGATTTTAAGAAAGGTAAGGTTAACTCATGGGAAAATAAATAACTTTTTTGCCTACTGTTCAATTCTACCGGAGTTGTTCTTTTCAACTATTCTCTTTATTCTGGCCGCGTTTAACTGGCACCTCCTTCACATGCGGAAAATATAGACGCTAAGGTGATATGACTTCTGAAGCAGCACTGCGTTCTCTTCGTTATTCCGAATCTAAGTTAAACCAATTGATTTATAGAGGTGGGTGCAATAATTTTGAAATTTTTTTGTGGCTCTACCTTTTAATGTTCTAGGTCTAGGGAGTTCAATTTTCAGATCCTCCACGATCCTAGCTGGCCGGGGGCTCAAGACAATTACTCTGTCACCCAATGTCACAGCCTCTTGAATGTTGTGGGTCACGAATAAAATTGTCGTCTTTATATTGGCCCATATATCCTGAATCTCTAAATTGAGCTTGTCTCGGGTTAGTGCGTCTAACGCACCAAAGGGTTCATCCATGAGCAGTAGGGGCGGTTCAACTATTAATGCACGACAGATGGATACTCTTTGTTGCATTCCTCCCGACAGCTCGTGGGGATACTTTTCTTCGAATCCTGCGAGCCCAGTTAACCTTAGCAGCTCGCTAGCTTTCTTTTCGGCTTTGGCAGCAGGTATTTTACATAACTGAGCCGAGTACATGATGTTTCCCCAAACGTTTCTCCACGGAAATAAAATGGAGCTTTGGAAGACCATACCAATTCCCCCAGGCGGTCCCTTAATGTGTGTACCTTTGAGAATAATTTCGCCTTTTGTCGGTGGAGTAAGCCCGGAAATTAAAAACAGAAGGGTGGACTTTCCACATCCACTAGGTCCAAGGATAGAGATAAACTGCATTTCAGAAACATCGAATGAAACATCATCCAAGGCCGAAACACTGCCGGTTCTAGTTTCATACGTCTTCGTGAGATTTTTTAATTGCAGGAAGCTACTTTTTTTCCCTTTTTCTATTCGACTACTAATTTTCGCCATGTAAACTTTCCACCCCTAAGAACTTCATGAGTCCAACTCTAACTAGCTTATCACTCCTTCATGTGTGTAAATACCAAGGTATGGCGATTTTTTCCGCCTGAGCAATTGCCTGGAAGAAAACATATCCTAAAGCTCCCAATAATAATATCGCGACAAACATCGATGGCATATCTAGATATTGTTGGAATGTCATTATGAGCCAGCCCAATCCTGCTTCAGATCCAACAAATTCAGCGACAACTGCTCCAATAACGGCTAGGGTCGCCCCGATTTTCATGCCGGCAAACGTAGAAGGGAGCGAGTGAGGAATACGTATTCCCCGCATAATCTGCCACTTGCTAGCTTTGAAGGAACGAGCCAAACACTCCATTTCGGACGCGATAAGCATCCCTGCCATGCTATTAACCATCTGTGTAAAAAATACAAGGAGGAAGGTAATCACTAGCTTAGAAGAGAACCCTAGCCCAAACCACACCACAATTATGGGGGCAAGTGCTATTTTGGGCACTGTCTGTATATAGACTAATATTGGGGTGAAAGCATTTCTAAAAAAAGCGGAATAAGTCAGAACAATCGCCAAGCCGAAGCCAACCCCAGTCCCCAATAAAAACCCTGCCACGCTTTCAGCGGTTGTAACCCAGAGGTGTCCCAAGAAAATAAATGGTCCTTTAGCAAAAAATGCTGAAATAATCGAGGAAGGTGGTGGGAGCACGAATATATTTATTTTTAATGCTCTAACGCTTAACTCCCAAAATACAATTCCAATTAATATAAATAGGAAAGCAAAAACACGATATTTTTGAGCGCGGATTCTACCCATTGTATTATTTATGGGCATCAACCATCATCCTCGTTTTAACTAAAAAGTACCGATTCTTATAAATCTTTCTCGGATCAGATGTTACTCGGAATTCACGAGTCGAAAGCCCTGATTTTTTGAAAACCAGCAGCTTTTTTTGGCATCGATACTTAGACCAGCGCGCTGAGCAATAACAATTCTTCTACTCTGCGTACGACATCGAGATGATGGAGGTTACCTAATCTAAATGGGACACTTCAAGGACCGTATCAGTGCTTGGTTTAGTGCGGAGAGCCGGACCAAGTTCAAGATGGGGTTCCCTCATCTGTAAAAATTACTAATCTTCGACCACTTTTTAAAAAAAGTCGATTACCGGATTGTAAAGAGAATGGAGGTAAATTAGAGCGTTAAACGTAATTTATGGTTACCAAAAGATTTAAAAGAACTGCTTGGTAATTTTTTTACGGACACTAAAAAGGAGGGGTATTAATTGAAGACTAAAGCTATCTTGGGGATTATCGTAGTTGTAGTCGTAGTTGCAAGTGCTATAACTTATATCTCATGGTCTACTCAACCAGTAGAAAGGGCAGAAGTCAAATTTATGTGGAACTGGCTTGTATCAAGTCCCACTGCAGCTTACCTGTATATACCTATTGAAAAAGGATACTATGAGGAAGAAGGGCTCGATGTTATTATGACAGGAGGTAGAGGGGTAGCGACCACTACAGCAGCTCTCGAAGCAAATGAAGTCGATATTGCATGTCCATCTGCAATCACAACTGTACTGGCGACAGAGCGAGGTTATGATATCATAATGGTGGCACAGAGAGAAAGAGATGGAGGTCATGGTATCATATATCGCAAAGACAAGGGTATATCGGAGATCAAGGATTTAGAAGGAAAAGCAATTAGCGGTGCGACTGGTTCAGCGGAGGCAAATCTATTTCCGGGATGGGCAGCGATTAATGGTATAGATCCGGCAACAGTGACAATCCGGGAAGTCGACCCAGCGATGAGAATTCCGATTCTCGTTGCGGGAGATGTTGACGCTATGTTTGGTCCCGGTTCTTATGTTCCACAAATAAGAGCATCAGCTGGTCTTGATATCGGTTTTTGGAATTATGCAGACACTGGCCTTCAACTCTATGGCAACGGTTATGCTGCTAGATCTACATATATCGAGGAAAACCCGGATGTGGTCAGAAGGTTCTTGAGAGCGCATCTCAGGGGAATAAAATATGCGTTGGAAAACCCTGAAGAGGCGATGCAAGCATTTTACAAGCACGTTCCAGAAGCTAATCCAGGAGATAATGAACAACAACACCAAGTAAATTTAGCGCAGGCTGATTATTATCTAGGTTTGTTCTATGACGACGTGACTGCAGAAAAAGGATTAGGCTGGGCAGATGAGGCGCCATGGCAAAATGTATTTGAATATACCGCTGGACTCTATGATCTCGATATTGACTTTTCCCCAAGTGATGTATATACAAATGAATTTCTCCCAGAAGGAGTCGCATATTAAAGCATTCGGATGCTTATAGAATACGCGAGGATGGGACGACGAGGGACGCAATCCCATCCCTTATTTTTTTTATTTTTTTTACTGTGTTAATTTAAATAAGTAAGGAATCCAGAGTATTAAGTACTCTTTATAAATAGAGTAGACATGGTTATAACATCTAGACATGGATTAAAATACAAAATGGATGTTATGTATGGTCAACCTTTTGATTAAAGATTCCAAATATGTTATAACTGTTGATTCTAATCGTAGAGTTATTCGTGACGGAGCTGTTGCCATAGATGGCATGGAGATAGTCGAGGTCGGCAAATCTTCCGATCTTGAGCGTAAGTACCCACAGGCTGAGACGATAGACGCCAAGGACAAGCTCGTCATGCCGGGCCTGTTCGACTGTCACGCGCATTGTGGACAACCTATAATCCGAGGTCTGTGGATGATTCCCAGAAGGCAACGCTCAGGTGCTAGGTTTACCTTCGGTTATCCCTTGTTAGAAGTTTACAATCGTGATGATTTTAGAGCTGCTATGGCTCTAAATTGTTTAGAATACATAAAATCCGGGGTTGTGGGCTTTTGCGACTGGGGACAAGGCGGCAATGTTGATGACCTTGCTGGAATTGTTGACAAGTCGGGCATAAGGGGCGTGTTGGGCAGATTGATAGAAACGCCCGATTTGCCGAGCGGAAAAAATGAGAGCATTGAAGACATGAAAAAGGAGATTAAGAAGTGGCATGGCAAGGCAGACGACCGATTGAAGGTTTGGTTTGCCGCTCAACCCGAAAGAGCTCCCTCAGTTGAAAGCTTCAAAGAACTCGCTACAATCGCCAAGGGGCACGGTGTTGGTATTACTACCCACGTAGCTGAGTGGCCACAACTGGACGCTGAACCAATATGGACTAAATACGGATTGTCTCCGGTAGAGTTTTTGCATTCGATAGGATGGGTTGGTTCCAATGTCGACTTCAATCATTGCACGTACCTAACCGGAATTGACATGAAGATAATAATGGAAACGAACACGAATGTTGTCCACTGCCCCTCAAGGGGCTACGATGCGAAGGTCAAAGATATGCTGGAGATGGGGATTAACGTCGCGTTGGGAGCTGACGGAGGACACTTGACCAACGATATTTTTGATATCATGCAAATGGAAAATATACTTCAGAACAGATCTCCAAGGCGTGATTTAACGTTATTGTATAACGAGCGGATTATAGAGATGGCGACAATTAACGGCGCCAAGGCCCTTATGTGGGATAAGGAAACAGGATCGATAGAACAAGGAAAGAAAGCGGACCTAATCATTGTAAATCTGAATAATCCCAGATTGGTGCCAACGATAAACCCAATTTTTGATATCGTCGCTCGTGTGCGGGGGAGCGACGTGGATACCGTCATTGTTAACGGCAAGGTTATCATGGAAAATAGAGTGGTAAAGACCATGGACGAAGCCAAGATAATCAAAGAGGCAAAAAAGAAGGCCGAAGGAGTCAAAGAAAGAGCAGGACATGAGGTCGAGTGGCATTGGCCATTAACTTAAACGTAAATTAAAGCATTTTTTTAATTTTTTCTAGGAACTCAATTATAAGTGTGCGTACTACACGCCATCGTATAAATGATTTGGCTTTATGGACTTGATAAAGCCGGAGAGGATGGAGGATATTTTCAATGGTTGAGTGGTGGGCGTGGGATGTTAAAAGATTTAATCGTGGATTCTCTTCAATTCTTTTAGTAGTTTTTCGGACGTAATGGGGAGCTGTTTAATTCTCACCCCCACCGCGTTGTAGACGGCGTTCGCAATGGCTGGGGCGATTGGTATCAAAGGCGGTTCCCCTACTCCTTTGGCCATGTAAGGTCCGGTTGGTTCTCCGGTCTCGACTATCACGGTAACGATTTTTGGGATATCACTTGCATTTAGTATTTTATAGTCTACGAATCCCTGGTTAAGCATTTTTCCGGTCTTTCTATCCCAAGTTAGTTCTTCCGTCAATGCGTACCCAATTCCTTGGACCATTCCGCCTTCCATCTGGCCCTCGGCGATTGCAGGATTGATAGCTTTGCCCAGGTCGTGAGCGTATACAAGTATCTTCGGAGTTACCTTACCAGTCTCAACATCTACTTCTACCTCTGCACCCGCCACGCCAAAAACCGGGGCGTCTGATTTGGGTGTAAAGGTTGATTTTCCAGTAATCTCACCTCCCTCGACTCCTTTCATCACCTCATCTATCGATAGGCTGCGCTTGGATTTCCCCATGATCTTGATTTTTCCCCTATCAATAAGAAGGTTTTTAGCTTTTTCCCCCGTGATCCAAGCCGCTTTTTTCAATAGTTGTCTTTTAGCGTCAGCGGCCGCTCGTCTTACAGCCTCTCCGGTAATGTACACACCCCCTGAGGCATAGGTGCCCCTGTCGGCCGGTTGATTCGTGTCAGCTTGGGTGACATCCACGTCCTTAATCTGGATCCCCAACTCTTCAGCCGCTATCTGGGCTGTCGTTGTCATGATTCCTTGACCGATGTCCACGACAGAAGTTACTAGGTTTATTTTCCCGTCCGAGCGGATTTTTACTTCGGCAGAGGAAGTCTCATCAAAGGTGCGGGCCACTCCGCTATTGTTCATCACCCATGCCATTCCCCGACCATTTCTTTTTTTGCTCTTGTCCTCTCTCATGTGCCTTTTCCAACTAATGACTCTCGCGACTTTTTCAGCGCATTCTCCTATGCCGCAGCTCTTGATTTTTAACTTGGAAGCCGGGTCTATGTCCCCCTTGCGGATGACGTTTTTTAATCGCAGTTCTAACGGATCGATTCCTAATTCTTCAGCCATGGTATCCAAAATTGATTCTATGGCGAAGGCCCCTTGTGCATTTCCAAAACCCCTGAAGGCGCCTGACGGGGTTTTGTTTGTATAAACACAATAGGCATCGTGTTTGAAGTTTGACGTTTTGTATAAAGCAGTAATGTTTTTGCTGCCAAAAACCATGCTTCCTAAGACGCCGGGACTTTGAGTAGCGTATGCGCCGGCGTCGATGACTGTTCTAACATTTATTGATTTAACGGTGCCATCTCTCTTGACTCCTATTTTCAACTTAATGACTGAGGGGTGACGTGGGAATGTCGTGGAGAACAGTTCTTTGCGCGTATATTCCATGAATACCGGCGCCCCACTTTTCATGGACAAAAGTGCGGTAACCGGTTCTAGGTAACTATCAATTTTGTTGCCAAAGCCACCACCGATGAACGGCTGGCGGATTCTGATTTTGTTTCGTGGAATGCTAAAGATATTGCCCAATTTAGGCAGAAATCGGTGCGGCGCCTGAGTATTCGACCAAATTTCGAGCCTGCCGGATTTATAATATGATATACATGCATGGGGTTCTATTGGACTGGGATGAGCTGCTTGAGTAGAATATTCATCCTCGAAAATGATGTCCGCTTCTTTGAATCCTTTCTCTATGTCCCCCCACTCGTTTGTAAATTGTTTGGCGATGTTGTTTTCTTTGTACTCGTGGATTTTAGGGGCGTCGGGCTCTATAGCCTTTCTGGGATCTAATATCGCAGGCAATTCCTCGTACTTAACTTCTATCAGTTCCAACGCTTCCTCAGCGGTATCACTGTCTCTAGCCGCTACCGCAGCGACCTTATCTCCAATAAAACGTGCTTTATCAGCTAAGACGTATTCATCTTTTGGAATTGCATCAGAAGTATTGTGTGACGAATTATACATGAATTTTGGCGCATCCTTGTGAGTCACTACAGACACCACGCCGGGGAGATTCTCGGCTTCGGTAGTGTCAATCATTTTTATCTTTGCATGGGGGTATGGGCTCCTGAGAATTTTGGCGTGCAACATTCCGGGAAATTTTATTTCTGCCGCGTACCTGGCGCTCCCGTTCACGATGTATGGCGCATTTATCTTTGCGCGACTTTTTCCCACTTCTGAGAGTCCCCGTGGTTTAAACGTACCCATATCCTACACCACACTCTAGATTTGGTGTATGTTTAAAAAAACTTATGTTAATTATGGTCGCCCGGCCGGGCACCAGTTCGGGCATAGTGGTATCAAAGGTACATGCTAGAACATCACTTCGACGTAAATCCTAAACTAAAGTTAGTATTTAAAGTCTTTAAATAAGAAAGCTAATTGTCAAGGGGGCGACATAATGGGATATGAAATAGAGGGAAAAGAGACGTGGGTATTATGAGTAGGCTTTCGAGAATAAATAAACATGGCGTATTTCAAATTAAGAGAAGCCATCGGTGGGTGAAACCAAAAGGTTCTACCGTCAATCCTGGAAAAACGAAGAGATGGGCTGAGGGAAAGAAACAGAAAAGGATGGATAAGGAATAATACTCCAACTTACTTAACCTAACATCCATTCAACGTAAATCCTAAACTAAAGTTAGTATTTAAAGTCTTTAAACAAGAAAGCTAATTGTTAAGGGGGCGATATAATGGGATATGAAATAAAAGGAAAAATTATCAGTCAAACTGGACATTGTGGCTCCGGCCATAGGGAAGGCGAAGAATTTGATTTTAGTGGGAACAGGTGTCCAGCTATGTGCGGTTCTTTTTTTCACGCTATTTTCCCCACGGTCAGAGCGATGAGATTCGGTGGGGACATTGACTGGTTAAGGGATAAGAATGTTGCACGACCTGTTTGCCCCGATAAGGAAAATCCAGTGGTAATCGAACTCCGCAGAGGAAAAAAGTTAGGTCAAGTAACCTAACATCCATTTGACCTAACTCCTAAACTAAAATATTGGGTTCGCCCTCGAACCAGTTTTGTTATTGTTTCTTTGCACGTTTCTCCTCCTTATCAATTAGTCGATTAAATACCATCGTGTATCGTTTCTTTGCACGTTTCTCCTCCTTATCAATTAGTCGATTAATTACCATATCGTATGATTCGCCGAACTTCCCAAACGGTTCAAGCCGCTTGAGAGTCTTTCGCTTAACCCTCATCATAGTTTCGTCTTTTTTCAACGTCATTAGTTAGACCTCGTATATTATGATTTATTTAAGAATATTAAATTTAAAACCCCACGTGGAACTCACTACAAAACCACGTGAGGAGATTACGAGACCCCCGCAATGGAGGTAACGTAACCATGAGTTTATCGTTTTCCCAATATATATTGTAATTCATTACCTGATCCAGTACGAACGAATAGATAAATGCAACCAAGCAAGGAACAATAATACGATTGGCACCTCGAAATCTATCGTTCCGCCCTAGTAAACGAGACGCCCAATGCCGCTGGCGCATTTTATTAGGATCTCATCGAAAGCGTTCATGAA
>CAYFIY010000014.1:0-34564 GCA_964343275.1 Hadarchaeota archaeon (SeqCode) | reverse complement strand
CTCGAATATTTAGTCATGGCTTCTATCAATACCTCCGCATCAGTATAGTGATCCGGATGGCAATGTGTGACGATTATCCCGTTCAGATTTGTAGGGTTCAATCCGTATTGGTGAGTTAGCAAGAGCGCTCCAGGTCCAGGATCCACGTGTACATTAGTGTCTGCATGAATTCGGAATCCGCCGGTTTTGAACCGTTGCTCGACAGTTTGAAAGCGGCCGCCTCCAGATCCCAAAAATCTAATTTCTACCATCTACTCCTCACCTGAATGAAAACCATTAACCAGACTTAAAGTAACATTAACGATTACACACCATCAGGTCTTGGTTTTAATTGTTGATAAAGTCAGCTGAGACCATGGGTGAGATTTCAGTATGCCTCAGCAAAAATCTGTTATATCTTGCTCACGACGGCATCGCCAATGGTCTTCAAATATTTAGCCTCGAACCTTGCTATGCTATCAAACCTACATGTGGTCGTATATGCCATATGAACTTCATTGATTTTTTTTTTTACCGCCTGTAGTAGTTTTAATGGTTTGCCCATGTCGGTGTAGATATAAGCTATTGCGTGCATGCGCCATCTCCATTAAAGTTATCGCGGCATAACTTATTGGTCGAACATCTTTTTCGGAAATTCAGAATAGTTCCCCTCCGATGAACCTTTTTGTGCGTTCATCTTTCGGGTGATTAAATAGATCGTTAGTTTTGCCAATATCTATCAAAACACCATTGAGTAAACAGCCAACCTTATCGGAGATTCTTCTGGCCTGGAACATGTTGTGGGTGGCCACAACCGCCGTGGTCCTGCCCTTTAGTTTCTTGATTATGTTTTCAACTATCAGTATGTTTGATGGGTCCAAGTTTGCGGTCGGTTCGTCCAGGAGCAGAAGTCTTGGCTCCAATGCCAGAGCTCGAGCTAGGATCACACGTTGTTGTTCCCCGCCAGATAATTTCATCGCCCTTCTCCTGCTGAAATTAGTCAATCCCACAGCTTTGAGAGCATCCTCAACTTTCTTGAACACTTTTTCACTCGATCTTTCACGCAATCTTAACCCATAAGCTATGTTATTGAAAACAGTTGTGTTGAAAAGCACTGGAAGTTGGAAGACCATAGTTATCTCACGCCTTAATCGGACAAGATTGTGTTCCTTGACTCCATAATCTCTATAGAGAACGTTCCCACTAGATGGTTTTTCTAGCATTGCCAGTATTCTAAGGAGTGTGGTCTTGCCAGCACCGTTGTGACCGATTATAGATAATATCTTGCCCTCGTCTATCTCCAAATTTATTCCCTTAAGAACGTAATCTCCGTCATATCTGTGCTTTATATCTTTTAGCTCCACAAGCTTGCCCATTTAGCGCCTCCCCAGAAAGTTAGCAATATACGTCAATACAAACACAATCACCAGAAGAATTACAGTTGCCTGCATCGAAAGCAGGATTTCCCCCCGACTTATGCCCAGCGATATCTGGGTCGTCATTACTCTGGTAAATCCGGCGATATTACCCCCCAGCATTAGAGCTATACCTAGCTCTGCAACGCCTCGATTGAAGGCAGCTATTCCGGCCAGAATACATCCCTTTCTTGCCTCTTTCAAAACAGTTATTGAGGCTTGACGATCTGAGGCGCCTAGTGTCCGAGCTAGATCCCTGATTTTTGGGTCGATCGTTTCAATGGTGTTTATCAGCAAACTTACCGCTATCGGGGTAATGAGGATTGATTGTCCTATCATTATAGCTGAAGGTGTATAAAGTAGGCTTAGAAATCCGAGCGCCCCATGCTGTGATAGTATTAAATACAAAATTAGGCCGAGGGCTACTGTTGGTATGCCCAACATGGCATTAAAAAAGCTTATCAATGAACCCCTGCCCCTGAATTTTTTCAAGCCCAGAGCTAGAGCAATTGGTAAACTCCATATTATTGATAATAGCAAAGCAGTGCCCGATATCCAAAGAGATCTGATCACGATCTCTAAAAGTTCGCTCATGGGTAAAGATGCTCCTGACCCAGACGTTTCTTGGGGGGACATTCGGTACCTTCTAAAAAAGCATAATCACGTATCATACCGGATATCTCTGGTTTCGTGTTTCCCTCAAGAATATGAACTGCTGGATAGAAAAGCGGGCTGCCGTATTGGGCCCTGCCGAAATTTCCTATCAAGTCTTGCCCGTCTTCTGATACCAAGAATTCTATAAATTTAACCGCTTCACTAAATTTTACATTTGGATTTATTTCGGGATTAACAGCCATAACACTGTATACGTTTAGTAGTTCCTTACCTTGGTCGACAAGAATTTCCAAGTCAATCAAATTTTCTACGCGGTACTTAAGGTAGGTACCTGTATCGGCTAGGGTGTACGCTCTTCTTTCGCTTGATATTGTAAGAGTTTGCCCCATGCCCGTACCAGACTCGAGATACCATACCTGGTCCTCTGTCGATATGCCAACTTCTTTCCAGAGTAATTTCTCTTTGGTGTGAGTCCCTGAGTTATCCCCCCTCGAAACCCATGTTGTCTCCGTGAATGCTATTTTCTGTAGCGCCTCGAGCGGCTCCATGTCTTGGATTCCAACAGGATCGTCTTTTTGACCGACAATAGCGAAAAAGTTATACGCTATTATTTTCCTGGCTCCCACCACATCCTCTGCCAAAAATTTATTTTCTGTTGCGGGGGCGTGTACTATCACTACGTCAGCATCTCCACGTCTAGCATGTTCGAGAGCTATTCCCGTCCCGGCCGAGATAAAATCCAATTTTATATTGCAAAGCGCAAAGTAACTTTCGGATAAACCATCTAGCAGCTTTGTATCGTAGAGACTGGTGGTAGTTGACACGATCAACCTATTTTGTCCTCTTTCGATGCCAACATAAGTGAATGAAGCGGAAACCACCACGACTATTGCTGCGGCTAACACTATTATTCTGTTCAACACAAATCCCAGCGTTATTAAACATTAACGCTTAAATAAATTGTTGCTGTTAATCATAATAGTTTATTAAATTTAACTTGATGCTTCGCATCTTCAAGACGCCTCGCTTGATTTATAACTAGTATTAGATTGCTAGTAAAGTTTTACCATTATAAATAGTAAAGTTAGAAATTGATTTAGATTGATATGCTATGTTTAGGGATAGAGGGCACAGCTCACACCTTTGGCGTCGGAATCGTGAGTTCATCGGGAAGAGTGTTGGCAAATGCAACCAAGACCTACGTGCCAGAACGAGGTGGAATCCATCCTCGGGAGGCAGCCCAGTTTCACGCAAAGAATGCGCGGTTGGTCTTGGAACAAGCGCTAGAAGCGGCCGAGGTCGATATTGGCGAAATAGACCTCATCGCGTTTTCCCAAGGCCCTGGATTGGGACCCGCTCTGAGAACAGCGGCGACAGCGGCAAGAGCGCTGGCCATTTGGCTGGACGTTCCGATATTAGGTGTGAATCACTGCGTGGCCCACGTTGAAATAGGCCGTGTAACGGAGAAAGCGAAAGATCCAGTCACCCTTTACGTCAGCGGCGGAAACACCCAAGTCATTGCATTCGATTCAGGGAAGTACCGAGTATTTGGTGAGACCATAGATATCCCATTAGGAAATTGTCTGGACGTGTTTGCTCGGAAAGCTGGACTTCACCACCCCGGTGGCCCAATCGTAGAACGCCTGGCGAAAAATGGAAAAAATTATATCATGTTGCCGTACGTTGTGAAAGGAATGAACTTATCATTCTCTGGCCTGCTAACCGAGACAGTTAGGAGATACTGCATGGGTGAAAACATCAACGACCTTTGTTTCAGCCTCCAAGAAACGGCATTTGCAGCTCTTGTCGAAGTCATAGAAAGAGCTGTAGCACATGCGGAAAAAAAGGAGGTAATGCTCACAGGAGGAGTTGCGGCAAACACCAGGTTGAGGGAAATGTTGCAATTTATGGCAATGGAACACGGAGCGAAATTTTTTGTACCGCCAACGGAGTTATGCGGGGATCAAGGCGCCATGATAGCGTGGAATGGGATTTTGGCATTCAAATCAGGGTTAAAACAAAATATTGCCGAAACCGAAGTGAGGCAAAGATGGCGCACAGACGAGGTCGATATAAAATGGAGGAAGAGTTAAATGCTTTTCAAAAAAGGTGCTGAGGGCAACCTCCACTTAGAACCCTTTAAGCGCGTGTTGCAAATTCCTGGAGACGGCAAGGTAATGGTGAAGTGGCGCATACCCAAGCAGTATCGAGTTGAAGAGCTCGATATGCGGCTTCGCAGTTCGAGAACTGCACTTGAGGCCAAGTTACTCTCCGACGCAAAACGCGCCGGAGTACCGACCCCAGCCGTTTATGAAATTAACCTGATTGACAGCCGGATAGTTATGGAATTTATCAAAGGAAAACAGGTCAAGATCGTTCTTGAAGGGCTAAAGTCAGTGGCGAGAGTGAGACTTTGTCGCAAGATAGGTAGACACGTGGCTAGGCTTCACAGGGCAGGAATATTGCACGGAGATTTAACTACTTCAAACATGTTACTCAAAACGAATGGCATGGTTTACTTTGTAGATTTTGGTTTAGGGGAGTACAATCCCTCCGTTGAAGGTCGAGGTGTCGATTTACATCTGCTAAAACGTTCATTTCAGAGCATACATTTTAGGATTGCAGAACAAGCATACAGAGCAGTTTTAGCTGGTTATAGGCGGGAGCTCGGGGAAGGAGCAAAGGAAACGATCAAGCGTGCAAATGATATTGAAAAGCGCGGACGATATATATCAAAGGAGGAGAGAGCTTGGCATTGATCTTTGTTACCAGCAACTCACACAAGTTCGGTGAGGTCAGGGAAATAGCAGCGAGACGCGGAATAAATGTCGCCCGTAAAAATATTCGTTATGCCGAAATTCAAGCAGACGAGCTTGAGGAGATAGCTCTATTAAGCGTCTCGGAAGTATGTGACCAACTCCAGACCCCCTGTTTTGTCGAAGATGCAGGTCTTTTTGTCAGCGCTCTACGTGGCTTTCCTGGACCATATTCTAACTACGTCTTTAGGACGATAGGTAATCGCGGCCTGCTCAAGCTCATGACGAGAGAGGAAGATCGTCGAGCAGAGTTCAGGTCCGCCGTGGGGTTCTGTGCTCCGGGAAAGAAACCCAAAATATTTTTGGGGAAGGCGATCGGAGCTATAGCCAATAGCGAAAAGGGTAATATGGGATTCGGCTTTGACCCGATATTTATCCACCAAGACGGTGGCGGTCGAACATTTGCCGAGTTATCTCGACTTGAAAAGAATGCTCTATCGCACCGTGCCCGAGCAATCGGTAGCTTTTTCAACTGGTTTGTATAAGTGGAAAGGTGAGAAAAATGGCAGCTAGGAAATTGAACACCGGTCTAGCTAAAATTGACGGATTGTCGGTCGACGAGATAGAGAACCT
The DNA here is from genome assembly GCA_964343275.1 of Hadarchaeota archaeon (SeqCode). Lineage (GTDB taxonomy): Archaea > Hadarchaeota > Hadarchaeia > Hadarchaeales > Hadarchaeaceae > Hadarchaeum. The sequence goes on along the minus strand of CAYFIY010000014.1, from coordinate 29,166 downwards.
AGTTGTAAAACTTGGTAGAGAAGGGATTTCCTCGAGCAAGATAGGCCTAATCATGCGAGATCAATACGCCGTTCCTAACGTTAAAGAGGCCACTGGCATGAACGTGAAAAAAATTCTGGATTCTCACAAGGTAAAAAGAGCACTTCCAGATAGTTTGGTCAGCGTTATTCTAAACGCGGTAAAGATATATGAACATTTAAATCGTAACCCTAGAGATTTCAGAACCAAGCGCTCCCTAGAGATGGTCGAAGCGAGAATCAACAAGCTTGCCGCGTACTACAAGCGCGATGGTATTTTACCAGTTAATTGGAGATATAATCGAGAAAGGGCTGCGTTCTTGATACGTAAATAGCGCGTATTCAAAATTAATAATATAAATAATGTTAATTTAGGAGTAATGAATAATTTTTTTTAAATAAATTATTACATTAATTTTATAGTTATGTTTAGTAGGTTTTATTCTTTAACAATGGTTAATACTATCTTTGTCTTAAGTAAAAAGGATAGACAAAAATTTTCCAAGGAGGTTTAAAATTGGGCAGGGCAGAAATAAAGCGGTTCAAGAGAGGAGCAGAGGAAGTCATGTCCTTCCTGAAACCTAGGCTTGACGGTAAAAGCCGCATAAAAATAATTGCTCACTCCGATACCGATGGAATAGCCTCTGCAGCTATATTGGCCAGGTGTTTTTATTACTATAACGTACCATTTACCGTCAAATTTGGGCGGGTACCAAATGATAAGGAAATTTCCAAGATGAGTGAGGATGGCCACGACTTATTCATATTTTTGGATCTAGGAAGTAGTCAGTCAGATGCTATAAACAGATATATTTTATCAAAACACATGGACGTTATTGTTATAGACCATCACCCTGGAACCTTCATAGAAGGACCTAATATTGCCCATCTAAATCCCCATATCTTCGGGCTAAACGGCGCAACGGATATCAGCGCCAGTGGCGCCACTTTTTCCGTCGTGGAACAGCTAGATTTGCGTTTCAGACCATTAATCGGGCTCGCAATTGTGGGTGCCATCGGGGACAGACAAGATTTAGCTTCAGGATTCACCGGGGTCAACGACACGCTAATTAAACGTGGGGTGGATCTCGGTCTCCTAAGTGAAAGCGAGGGGTTGAACCTAATTCGACGATCTCTTATCCCTGTGGTCGAATGTATCAGAACTTCGACAAGGCCCTATATCGTTGGTCTATCGAGCAATATGGCAACTTGCCGTTCGATGATAGACGCTCTGGGCATATCTCATTTTAACATACTATCCGGGCTGGGTTCTGAGTGCGAACGGATCTTGAGCGATGCAATCTATGCACGAGTGGGTTCAATTGCAACAAACGAGGAATTCCGTCGCACACTCTGGGGGGCTATCTATAAAACAAACACTGATGATCTCGCGGGGCCAAAAGAACTCAGAGAATACGCAGCGATTCTGGATGCGTGCGGCAACTTGAAGAGGCCAGAGATCGGTTTTGCGATAGCAGTGGGGGACGAAAATTCTCAGGCTGATGGTCTTGCTCTCCTTAACATCCTTCAGGAAAAACTTTTACAGACCATGGGTTGGATCGTCACAAATATAAACTCGTTCAAGGAGACTTCAACTTTCAGATACATTTACTTCGGCGAGGTAGTCGATTCTGCACTTCTTGGGGAGGCGCTATCACTCTCGATTGCTTCTGGTCTTCTATCGACAGAACTGCCGGTGATTGGTCTATCAGATGTAGCTAATGGTCAGATTAAGATATCAGCCAGGTGCACACAAATGTTAACGAAAAAAGGAGTAAATTTAGGACATGTTCTGTCAAAGACGGCGCCTGAAGTAGGTGGGTTTGGAGGTGGTCATGACGTTGCGGCGGCGGCTCGAATTCCACGAGAACGCATGGACGAGTTCATAACGAAGCTTGATGGGGCTTGCAATAATTTGAACGATAAATAAATTTGGACAAATGTCTAACATATCTGGTTCTGACTTAAAATAGATAAAATGCAAGGATAATTATTTAAACTATAATTTGATTTCCATGAAAATGAAAGTTTTAGTATCATGTTTATATGGCAACGCACAGATGTCCAAGGCCGTGGCTAGAGCACTTGAGCCGGATAACATGAAGCTTCCAGCTGGTTTACAGATATCAACTAAAGTTAAGGGTAAGAAGATCATTAGTGTGGTAAGGCTAGACGGAAGGATGGAAACCCTTTTAGCAACACTTGATGACCTGCTCTCCTGCACGCTAACTGCGGAAACAGTTTTATTAGATAGCACGTGATATCGAGATACTTATCGAGTGACATGTGGAAAATTTATTTTGGGAAATAAAAAAATAAAAAAAATAATTTTATATTTTAACTGTGGGGGTTATCATTTGGATAAAGCAATCGTAGCTTACGAATCGAAGTATAGTAACACTAAACGCGTGCCTGAAAAAATTATATGAGGCATGAAGAAGATTGGTGATATAAACGTAGATATCTTCGAACTCAAAGAGTTTGGCATTAAATGAGTTTCGAGCCACGATTTGGTTTTTATTGGCTCACATAATCATTTTGAAGGCCTACCGGGAGCGTAAATAAATTTATCGATAAAATCTGTAAACTTGACATGGGGGGGGTAAAGCCGCGGCCGTTTTCGCCAAATATATCGTGGGAGCGTAAAAAGGCTGTGAAAAAGATGGAGAAAAAGAAGGGCGAAGACGTTCTAGGGTTGAAACTGGTTGCACTTAGGTGGGCGATAAAAGTCAATGTGCTAAATGGATCAGTTCCGGACGAATGACTTTTTGAAGGCAAAAAGTTCGGTAAAAAATAGCAGGCCGAAACAAAACTTGAGCGTCATCTTGGCCTAAAAATAATAACTTGGCCGAAGTTCGGCTGACGAAACTAGTTGTATATCCCTTAAGGGCAAGCTTTTCATAGGAAGCAAGTAATTTGGGTTTTGGCGATAGTTTGAGGTTTAGGCTAAAAGGAAAGGTTGCTTTCAGTGGCGAGATCAAGAAAGCTGAGGCTGACATAGGTGTCATCCTGCATAATGCCGGGGACATCCTTCTCAAGGGCGCTCCGAAAGGAAAGGAGGGCGAGGCGGCGAAGATCATCAGTTGGCGACCAAATGTAAACGGGTTGGATCTTGATTTGGAGTCAGGTCGCTACGTTAGGGCACATGATGCCTTGTTGAGATTGATCAAAGTCCTAGCTTCGGAACTGGGTAAAAAATACAAGCTAGGGATACGCGAGGTGAAGGCCATCGAGTATAAGATTGTCTTGCCTTCAACTGAGATTTCAGATCAGGCACTGGACGAGCTCAGGCAATTGCCGTATGAGGTAAAAGTCTATGACACCGCGGTTGAAGTACACATGAAAGATCTTACCGAGGCTGAGCTGAGGGGCAGGATTGTCGATAGGTTAGTCTCGATGATCGAGGAAATCATCACCCGTGCTCCGACAAAAGTTGCCGAACCACAAGTTGTCAAGCATAGCCCAAAACGGCCGCACCAATTCTGTGAAAACCCATTCGATGTCGCTAAGAGATTGGGCTGGATTGTGGAGTTCCCCGCACGTGGGCAGTGGATTTACAAGGAGCCATACGCTAGACTACTTCGTGCGCTTGAGGATATTTTTATTAAAGAGGTCGCACGACCGCTGAAGTTCGAAGAGGTCATGTTGCCCAAGCTAATACCACTCGAAGTCATGCAGAGGATGCCAGGATATCTTGACGGCGTGCCAGAAGGCATGTACTACGTTTCTCCACCTCCACGCGAACCGGCTGCTTTTTCTAAGTTTAAGCAGAAGCTCAAGTTAACAAAGCGAATCCCCTCTCAAGAGCTAAGCGAGGTTATTAAGGAACCAGCATATGTCTTATCTCCGGCTCAGTGCGAACCATTCTACGAATCCTTCGCCCTCAAGCGTTTGCGAACAGAGGACCTGCCGGTGAAGCAATTCGACTGTAGCGGCTGGACCTACAGATGGGAGGGGGGTGGAGTAGAGGGACTAGTTCGGACGCAGGAGTTTAGGCGTATGGAATTCGTTTTTGTTGGGTCACCGGATGATGCGGTCTCTATTAGGGAAGCGATTTTGGACATCAGCACAAAAATCTTGGATAGACTCGATCTGGAGTGGCGAATCTTGGTAGCAACTCCGTTCTACATGCGGGAGGAAGGTGTTGAAACTGATCTAACCGACAGCAGCAAGATAGCAACTTATGATATCGAAGTGCCGCTACCTTACGATGATGGTTGGCTTGAAATTGGCTCCTATAACTTACATCGCTCTAAGTTTGTAGAAACATTTAAGATAAAAGAAGTCAAAGGTCGGGAGGTTTGGACGGGCTGTTGTGGGTTCGGTACCAGCCGCTGGATGGTGGGTTTCCTCGCCCAACACGGTTTCGACGTGAAAAAATGGCCTGAGCTCGTAAGAAAACGGGTAGGTTCTATGCCCTCCGTTCCAAAGGTGATCGATTAATGGTCGAAGAAAAGAAGCGCGTACTGAAAAAAACCTGGCGAGAGAAGCAATGGTATGACGTAATGGCTCCTCAGATGTTCGCTGGTCAAAGTATAGGTGAAACTTTTACCACAGATCCAGCTCAACTGCCGGGTAGGGTTTTCGAGACCACCTTGGGTGACCTTATAAATGATTTTTCAAAGTCCCATATCAAGCTATATTTCCAAGTCAGCGAAGTCGCGGACAAAAAAGCCGTGACAAGCTTTATGGGTCATGAGATGGCTCGCGATTACACCCGCAGCCAAATCAGGCGAAGAGCAGGTATGGTTGACGACATCGCTAGCGTGATCACAAGCGATGGTTACAAAATGAGGGTTAGCTCAATTGTAACGACGTTGAAGCGTGTGCAGAGCACAAAATTGGTGGCAATCCGGAAGGATATGCGGAAAGTTATTGAAGCCAGAGCGGGGATGCTGACGTTGGACCAATTTGTCCAAGAGGCAGTGCTTGGGAAGCTTTCTTCCGACATTTACAAGGAAGCCAAGAGGTATGCCCCGATTCGCAGGGTAGAAGTCTATAAGAGCAAGGTCTTGAGTGTTGCGGCTCGAGCCCAAAGTGGTATTGAGAGCAAGTGATTCAATTAGTTTGGGGGTTTTAATGAAGAAGCTCTTCGGAACCTCAGGAGTACGTGGCGTGGTAGGAAAACAAATTACCCCCAGACTAGCAATCGACATAGGGTCGGCTTTGGCCACTCACATGGGTAATTTAGGAACGGTTATCGTTGGTAAGGATCCCCGGACTTCGAGTGACATGCTAGAAAGTTGCTTGATATCCGGATTGCTTTCCGGGGGGTGCGATGTAAAGCGTTTGGGTATTGTCCCCACGCCTGCGCTAAGTTTCGCGGTTAGGTCTACAAAAGCAACGGCTGGCATCATGATCACGGCGTCGCACAATCCACCGGAATATAACGGGATCAAGTTCTGGGAAAAAAATGGAATGGCATACTCTCCCAAAGCCGAAAAAGAAATTGAGATGATTTACTACCTGAGGAGATTTCGAAGAGTTGGATGGGAAAAGATGGGGACGGAAGAGAAACATGATTCCCTGTCAGGATACATCTCTGTGCTCGCTAAGTCTGTCCAGCTAACTCGGAAGTACAAGGTTGTAGTCGATTGTGGGAATGGGGCTGGATCTGTGGCGACCCCAACCCTGTTAAGAAAACTAAGTTGTGAAGTAACTTCGGTGAACTACAGGCCTGATGGGCTATTCCCAGGACGTTTGCCAGAGCCTAGCCCCGAAAACTTGGCTAAGTTATGTAGAGTTGTGAAGTCAACTGGTTCGAATCTAGGTATTGCCCATGATGGAGATGCCGACAGGGTGGTAGTGGTGGACGAAACAGGTAGAATTGTACCAGATGATAAAATTCTTGCTCTCGTGGCAGCAAGTCAAGTTTCTGGCAATAACAATATCGTGGTAACCTCAGTCGATGCTTCGAACATCGTCGACGAGGTTGTGTGCGGACGTGGAGGGAGAGTAGTCAGAACACGAGTCGGGGACGTCAATGTGGCGGCTGAAATCAAGCGTACAAATGCCGTCTTTGGAGGAGAACCTTGTGGCGCTTGGATATTCCCCAGCGTGAACATATCGCCGGATGGACCATTGGGTGCCGCAAAAGTTTTGGAGTTGATGAACTCCTCAGGTGAACGTATTTCAAAATTGCTTGAGCAGCTACCAGACTACCATATGAACAGGGAAAAAATACCCTGCCCAACTGTGCTTAAGCCAAAGTTCATGAAGATCATCCCGAAAAGGTTGAAGATGGAGTTCAGAGAAGCAATTGGCGCGCTGAAGATAGATGGGTTCAAGCTCAACCTCGAAGACGGTTGGGTGCTTATCAGGCCCTCTGGGACAGAGCCCTACATAAGGATTACTGCGGAAGGGAGAACACATGAGCGAGCCAGCGAAATAGCCGAAAAAGCCGTGACAATCTCAAAACAGGCTATAAACTACATAAGGTAGGCAACATTTACCATTAGTGTTGTTTTATTCGTGAACTTAAAAATTCATGATTTTTTTATTATGTTATTTAGATCGACCTGTAGCGGCTTGGCGGTTTGTACAATTTCCGTCCAAATCTCATCTCCTATCGGTATCCCTTCACGGAGCCGCTTCTCCCTTGTTCTGAACTCGGGCTCACCGGGTACTAGTATCTCCTCCATACCCGGAGCCCTACGTGATTCTTTTATTTGGGTCACGAAACGCTGAACCCTTCTTTTGAACTCGTTTGCAAGTCCAAATGCTCCCGGGTCTATTGCGATCATCAAGTCGCCCTTGGTGGAGAAACCCTCTACCGGTTCAAGAGTCCCGGTTACTTCTTTTCCTGCGGATGCACCCACGAGTAGGCCTGCCAAGATTTCGAGAACTAGTGCCAATCCATATCCCTTTACCCCGCCGAATGGACTCAGCGCGCCCTCCAAAGCCTTCCTCGGGTCGGTAGTAGGATGTCCTTCATGGTCTATTGCCCAGCTCTCCGGTACGGATTTTCCCTTTTTAGCAGCCGCAACCATCTTTCCACGCGCCGCCACGCTCATTGCCATGTCAAGCAATATCGGCTGAGTCTCGGAAGGAATGCCTATAGATAGGGCGTTCGTTCCCAAAAAAGGCTCAACCCCTCCCCATGGATGAACTAGGGCATCGGTGGTGGTCGTGACTATTCCTATTAATCCTTCTCTTGTTGCTTTTTCCGAATAGTACCCGGCAATGCCGAAGTGGTTTGAATTGAAAACTCCAACTACAGCCGCCCCTTGTTTTTTTGCCTTTTCCATCGCAGTTTTCATCGCATACATTGCAATATAATGACCAAGACCATGTCCACCGTCTATAAGCGCTGTAGAAGGAGTCTCTTTCGCAACCATAACTTTTGCCTTGGCAATGATTGTGCCTCGTTTAAGGGCACTCACTATATATGGAAGGCGCAATAGTCCATGTGACGAGAAGCCTCGAAGGTCTCCCTCCGTCAGTACTTGTGCAGTTGCCTCAGATTCCTTCTCGCTCGTTCCAAGTTGCTGTAGGAAGGTTCGGATTATCAATTTCTCCTGCTCAATTGTGAGATTCATTCAACCCCAAGCTCTTCTGGTTAGCGGTCTTTAAAATCCCATCGAATCTCAACATTGAGCAGAACACAATTCTGCATCGATGAGATCCTCTCGGGAATTTGAGCGTGTGCCCCATTTATGACATTAAGCCACTGGCATTTCGTCCTCCAACACGAGTTCCTTTCCTCCGTTGCCATCATCGTGCAAGACCAAGATCAATCGCAGCGTGGCCCATAACATCTCCAGATCATTAAGACCATTCTTGTTCTGTCTTGATCATTCTGGGCCATTATGAATCCCAATCTGGTGCCCTTGGTTATCATCCTTATATTTTATATCGGACTTCTGTCTGAGCTTAACACGCACCCAGAAACTGCGATCTTCATTGAATTTATCCTTGTTTCTCAACAAAAGTTGCAGCTCTTCGGCTTCGACGGTTTCCAAGGTTTGTTAATGAACAAGATTCAACTTTCCTGTCTATAATTGGATACGAGGTTATTTATTAAGGAGTAATTTTACGAAAAATTTTAAATCTAGAGCTAAAAAATTGGTTATAAATGTTTTATTAGCTTAAGCTACAACCATAATGTTGATGGAGATGAAAGCGGTCATCCTAGCGGCTGGCCTCGGTACCAGAATGCGCCCTCTAACTTTCACTAAACCGAAGTTCCTACTATCGGTGGCAGGTAAGCCAGCGCTCGATCACGTAGTAGCTTTGCTACGAAACGCAGGTGTCGATAGAGTTGCGATGGTAGTAGGTTTTGGGAAAGAACAAATAATGGAACGCTACGGAGACGGTTCAAAGTATGGCGTTAGAGTGGAATATCTTGACCAGAAACGGCTTCTTGGGACAGCTAACGCAGTCTCTTTGGGTAAGGACTTCGTGCATGGAAATCACTTCATGGTTGTGAACGGAGATACCCTAATTGACCAAGAGTCCCTGAACGCCTTTATCACCCATTACAAGAAGCTGAGCAAGAAGGAAAATTTTTCATGCCTCATGGCCACCATAAAGGTCGACGATCCCGAACGGTTCGGCATCGTGTTCGTCAAGAGGGACATGGTTACCGAGATAAAAGAAAAACCAAAACACGTGAAAAATAAATTAGCTAACGCGGGCATTTATATCTTTGATCCTGATATTTTCGACGCCATAAAGCGCACAAAGAAATCGAAGCGTGGAGAGTATGAACTCACCTCCTCAATACAGATGATGATAGACGAGGGCGGGAAAGTATCAACCTATCCGCTCGAGCTTTGGGCCGACATCGGAAGGCCATGGGATCTCCTGATCGCTAACGAGTATTTTCTGAGAGACCTAAAAGGTGAGATCAAAGGAAAAATAGAGCATGGTGTATATATCGAGTCAAACGTTCACATAGGTGAGGGATCTAGGATACGTTCGGGGTCATATATCGAGGGACCAACATATGTCGGCAGCAGTTGCGATATCGGGCCGAACTGCTTCATCCGCCCCTCGACAAGTATCGGGAACCACGTAAGGGTGGGTAACGGGGTCGAAATAAAAAACAGCATTGTCATGGACCACACGAACGTAGCGCACCTCTCATACGTCGGGGACAGCATCATCGGTAGCAGGTGTAACTTGGGAGCAGGAACCACTATTGCTAACCTCAGACTGGACGAGGCCCAAATTAAGATGAAGATCAGTGGAAAGGTTGTAAATACCGGAAGAAGGAAACTCGGAACTGTAATTGCCGACGACGTGAAGACAGGCGTAAATTCTATGATTAATCCCGGGGTGAAGATAGGTCCTAATGCAGCAGTTGGGCCAGGGGCAGTGGTCTACGCGGATGTCCCGCCCAACACACTCACAATCACGAGACCCGTAGTGGTGAAGCGCAAATGGTCCGGGAGTGCGGAGTGAGCAAATGGCAGAACATCGCACTAATATTTTGAGGCGCAATAGTTCTAAGTTGGTCCAGGAGATTGGAGACGGAGGAACCATTAAGATAGATTCCATTCGGAGTTCATCAAAAGAAGCGGAGAATACGGCCCACTCAAAGCGTGGCTTCATACCAACGACGGTTGATTTTATTCGAAGATGTCAAACAAAGGACCAAGCCCTTGAAATTATCGATTTCCTTGAGAGAAGGAATGAGATTGAGCGAAATTACGCGAAGATGCTTAAATCTCAGCTAGTAGAACTCGGCCTAAGTAGCTTTGGTAAACACAGAAGGATAGGCTGTTATGAACGCTCTTAGACGTGTCGACAATGCTTGAACTAGGACTTGTAGGAAAACCCAATACTGGGAAGACAACATTTTTCAATGCAGTTACCTTGGCGAATGCTCCTGTTGCGGGGTATCCATTCACAACCATAGATGCAAATATAGGCGTCACTTATGTACGTTGCAAATGTCCATGCAGCGATTTCAATTTTACCTGTAATCCGCTGAATTCTAAGTGTGTCGACGGCACCCGCTATGTTCCAGTCAGGATCATCGATGTTGCGGGGCTTGTGGAAGGAGCTCACATGGGGCGTGGTTTGGGAAACCGATTCCTTGACAACCTCCGAATGGCAACTGCGTTAGTTCACATAATCGACGCTGCCGGGGATACTGACTCAGAGGGAAAACCATGCCCTCCTGGCTCATATGACCCCACAGAGGACATCGATTTTCTTGAAGTTGAAATAGCCATGTGGCTCCGCGGGATAGTTATCAGAGACTGGGACAAGTTCGCCCGCAGGACTAAATATGAAAAACTCGACCTTATCAAGGAGATATCCGAGCGTCTCAGTGGGTTAGGAGTGAAATACCACCAAGTTGCTGAAGTGTTCAAACTGACTAAAATTGATCAATCCAATCCAGAAAAATGGTCTGACGATGACTTGCTTAGATTGGTATCCGAACTTAGAAAGCTCAGTAAGCCAATCATTATAGCGGCAAACAAGTCCGACGTCGCGACTACCGGCCCTAATATCGAGCGGATTACGCAACGTGGTTATATAGTCGTCCCTACATGTGCGGAGGCTGAGTTGATACTGAGGCGTGCTGTTGATAAAGGCATTCTGAGCTACAATCCTGGGGACTCAAAGTTCAGTATACTAAAACCTGCATCAATTTCTGAACAGCAGAAAAAAGCTCTGGAAAAAATTTCCGAAGTGCTGAAAAAGTTTGGCTCGACGGGAGTTCAAAACGTGGTGGACAGAGCAATATACGAGCTCCTGAAACTCATCGTGGTTTACCCAGTCGACGACGAGAGTAAACTCACGGACAAAAACGGCAACGTTCTTCCTGACGCTTTTCTGGTACCGAGAGGAACAACAATTAAAGAGTTCGCTTACAATATCCATAGCGACCTTGGCAACTCCTTCCTTTTTGGAATGGATGCCAAGACTAAACGTAGGCTCGGCGAGGAATACGAGTTAAAAGACGGTGATGTAATAAAGATAGTCGCAAGCAAGGGAAGATGATGTTTGGATTATGGGGAAGTGTTTAGAAACCAGCAGGGACCATCATATCCAAACGCCTATAAATTTGTTGTTGACTAATCTAAGCTGTGGTAAATTGGTAAAGATACTTATAACTGACAAGATACACGAGGACGGCGTGAAGCTACTCAAGGAAATAGCAGAAGTAGATATCGCAACTGGTCTCGATCTCTCAGAGTTGCTGAAACAAGTAGGCGATTACGAAGTGATTGTAGTGCGGAGTGCCACGAAGGTGACAAAGGAAGTAATCGACGCAGGAAAAAAATTAAAGATCATAGCCAGGGCGGGAGCGGGTCTTGACAACGTCGACGTGGAGTCGGCAAAATCCAGAGAAATAAAAATCTTAAATACACCGGAGGCGCCGACCGAGGCTGTGGCTGAACTAGTAATTGGCATGATGCTCTCATGGGCTAGAAATCTAACTCGAGCAGACACCAGCATGAAGCAAGGGGAATGGTTTAAGTCAGATTTAAATGGTACCGAGCTGCGAGGCAAAACACTTGGAATACTGGGAACGGGAAAAATTGGACGGGAAGTAGGACGTAAAGCCAAGGCATTTAAAATGGAATTAATTGCCCAAGATTGCGTAGAAGTGTTGTCATTCTCAGATGAAGTTAATTGTCGGTATTGTAACCTCCAAAAGATTCTCAGTGATTCTGACTACTTGACCATTCATCTTCCTCTAACAGACGAAACTAGACAACTAATCGGCAAAGGAGAGTTCGAGATGATGAAACCCACGGCAGTATTAATCAACACCTCAAGGGGCGAGTTGGTGGACGAAAACGCACTTGCGGAAGCTCTCACCAGTGGCAAGATTGCAGGCGCATGTCTTGATGTATATTCCCATGAACCACCGGTTGACAGCCAGCTGTTCAAGCTCTCAAATGTATTGTTAACTCCCCATATCGGTGCATCGACCCGTGAAGCTCAGCATGAGGCGGCTGTGCTCTTAGCGAAGAAAATAAAGGAAGAAATAAAATAAATGAGGTGTTGCGCTTGAATAGACATATGAGCGAAATAAATCGAGCTCGCCTAGCCGAATGGCGCAAAGAATCTGCAGTTAAACGTATCGGAAGGCCCTCTAATTTGGCAAAAGCAAGAACGCTCGGATATAAGGCAAAGCAAGGAGTCGTGGTGGTTAGAATCCGTCTCAGGAAGGGAGGGAGACGAAAAATCAGACCATCGCTTGGTAGGAGACCGAAGAGGATGGGTGTTTCTAAAATTGTGCCCAAAAAGAGCATCCGGCTAATTGCAGAGGGGCGGTCGGCTAGGAAGTATCCAAACTTGGATGTTTTGAATTCTTACCAGGTTGCAGCAGACGGAACGCGAAAATATTTTGAAGTCATAATGTTGGATCCCAACCATCCAGTAGTTCGAAGCGATGCTCAGCTCGGCTGGATCGCAGGAAAAGCCCACAGAGGACGCGTTCATAGGGGTTTAACAAGTGCTGGCAAGAAGACGAGGGGCATAATGCGGAAGGGTAAGGGCGCTGAGCGGATGCGTCCTAGCGTTCGGGCCCGACGAAGAATAAAGTGAGTCGATGGAATTACCATTTAGAAGAGTGGTTATCAGAGTCCACACTCACGCTACCGAAGAAGAAAGCCGAGTACTCTATTGTCTGCGAAATATTTTACCTTCATCGGTAGAAGTAGTCAAGGCAAATACAAAAGGTCATCACGGCAATCCCATTTCTGTTTTTGAAGCAAGGATCGATCAAAGGAAAGTTCTGAAAGGTGTCTGGCAATGTATTTTTTCGAGATTGCCTTCAGCGGAGCTAAACAGATTGATTCAAACGACACCGGAAAAAGTAGACGATAACTGTTTTTTTTATCTCAGATTCGACAAGCCAGCTGCCAATAACGGAAGCTTGGTTCTCACCGACATTGGCGATGCCGTCCGCCTCATGTTTAAGATTTTGTCCTTTCCGGCTAAACGTGAAGTAGCAGTGCCTCTAGTTGAAAAGTTTTTAGAGGAACATCGTATACATGAGGCGTAAACGCAGGTACGTTGCTTTTGAGGTTATCAACTCAAAAAACCTAGATATTCACGAGACAGCATATTCTCTGCGCCAATCCCTTGGGTTCGATCGACCACAGTTAAGCCCAATCATTTTCGACGACAAGACGCAGAAAGGACTCTTCATATGCAGTCACGGCCTAGTGGATAGACTAAGAACTGCTATAATCGAGAGAGGAATGCCTATTAAGATACTTGGAGTCTCCGGTACTGTCAGGGCTGTAAAGCGAAAATTTTTATCCCCTATAAAAAAGTAATAAATCCTTGATTGAATGGAAAAACCAGCTCCTGAAGATTCTCCCTTAAGTTAAAGAACGTATTCTATTTTTCATGATTTCCTTGGGGACCATTGCATGAACCCCCTTAAGATCGTTTACTGCCTGGGTTATTCTAAAGTCGACGCCCAAACTACAAAAAATATAAGCTTCATCTTTGTCGAAGCCCTTTCCCATCAAGAACTCGACGGTATTTGCTACAACGATTTCAAGGGCTTCGTCTAGGGTCGGAGCGGATGCCATGATTATAAAATTTTTTATCGTTTCTGCCATGGGCCATTTTATTCTAAAATTTTTTATAATTTTAAGCTGTATTATTCCCCACATGCAGGTTTCCAAAGCTGTTGAATCCACTTCCCCATCTCCTTGACAGGCATGACCATCACCTATGGAAAACAGGGCTCCATTCACGTGAACGGGCAAATAGACCTTGGAGGACGCTAGAAGCTCCTTGTTGTCCAAATTACCACCGTGGGTCCCCACGCTAAGACTTGAAATTCTTCCTGATGCGGGAGCTACTCCTAATTCGCCGAAGAATGGCCTAAATGGGATTTCCAGATCGGAAAACTTTATCATGTGGCCTTTTCTATCAAAATGTATAACATTGGTAATTTGCTCTTCGTACCCCTCTTTTAGCACCCCGCTTGGTAAGATAAGATTAAACCCATAGTTAACCCATGGTTTTATTTCGAGAAGAGATATCTCAAGAGTATCTCCAGGTGTTGCATCGTCAATGTAAACGGGCCCAGTTAAGATATGTGGACCCGGACCTCTTTCCTTGACTTTTTCGAAAATTTCATTAACCTCAAAAGGTATTATAGCTTGTGGGTCTTTTGACTCTAGAGTCTCTGTCTCAACAGTGTAGACCTCAAGTATATCGCCATTTTTGACCCTAAGAACGGGCTTTAACTTTCGGTCATAGAACCCCCAATGAACGGTTTCTGGCGACGATTTTAGCAAATACTTCAAATATCTCCCATTTTTGGTCTGATTTTCTACATAAAAAATCGACGAGGCCGGACTAAGGCTGATTTACCTACGACGCAAACTTTGAACAGTTGAAAACAGAGCCCTCCTTAAAATATGGCCCTCAAATTGAGAGACAGCCAAAAATTAACATATCTTTAATAATTTTCAGGGCGAGAGTATACGCTAAAGTTAAATACGCTGGTAACTTACAGTAATTAATCAAGAATTAAAACGGGTAAGCTGACAAAAATGGCATTTGTACCACCAGGAGCAGGCTATGATAGGGCGATAACAGTCTTCAGTCCGGATGGTAAACTTTTCCAAGTTCAATACGCTCAGGAGGCAGTCAAGCGCGGATTAACAGCTTTGGGTATCAAAGTAAATGAAGGCGTGGTTCTAGCTGCTGAAAAAAGAGTTAGAAGCAAACTCGTGGAAAGGACATCAATCGAGAAAATTTTCCAAGTGGACAAACACATTGGGGCTGCAGCCTCTGGTTTAATTGCTGACGCTCGTGTGCTTATTGACCATGCAAGAATCGAGGCTCAAGTTAACCGCTTGCGCTACGACGAAGCTATGAGCGTGCAGGCACTTGCCAAGCGCATAGGAGACATCAAGCAGCTCTACACCCAGCATGGAGGGGTTAGACCATTTGGTGCTAGGCTATTAATAGCTGGCGTCGATAAGAAGAAAGCCCATCTCTTCGAGACAGACCCAAGCGGAGTCGTAGCAGCATACAAATGCCAGGCAGTAGGCGGTGGGGCTCAAACAGTTACCGAATTTTTGGAGCGCAAATATGACGAGAAACTTTCTATTGATGATGCTATTCTACTCGCTCTAGAAACACTGCGGTCGGTAATCGATGGCGAGTTTAAAGAAAATAGCGTGGAGATGGCAATTGTTCCCATTAAAACCAAGCGTTTTGAGAAGCTGAGTTTATCGGACATTGCCAAATACATAAAGCGTTTGAGTCCAAAGCAGTCAGCCAAGCCCGCCAAGGAGTAGCGGGTCATGGTTAAACTAGAGGAAGCCGTTATAGCTAGGTTATCGAGTTGTGGCACGACATTTGAGGTGCTAGTTGATCCTGAGTTGGCCCTAACATTTAGGGGGGGTGAAACCGTGGAAGTCCAAAATCTTTTGGCCACCGATAAGATTTTCAAAGATTCAAAGAAGGGAGATGAGGCGTCCGAAGAGATGGTCAAAAAAGCATTTGGCACTTTGGACTTTGTAAAGGTTGCCGAACAAATTGTTCTAACGGGCGAGGTGCAGGTAACTACTGACCAAAGACGGAGGATGCGGGAACAAAGACTTAGACAACTCGTTACCATGATCTCCAAACGGGCTGTAAATCCCCAGACTGGATTGCCCCACCCCCCGACTCGGATAGAGTCAGCCATCAACGAAGCCAGGATACACGTCGACGAACACAAGACTGCCGAGGAACAGTTGTCGAAGATCGTGAAGACCCTACTGCCGATAATACCCTTGAAATTTGAGACACGAAGGATAGCAATAAAAATTCCGGCGAACCATGTTGGTAGGGCACAGCGCTCAGTGAGGGAGGTTGGTACCTTGAAGCAGGAAGAGTGGTTAGACGATGGCTCTTGGGCAGCGGTAATGGAAATTCCAGCCGGAATCCAGGTGGAATTATTCGACAGGTTAAACAACATCACTAAAGGAGATATCGAAACCAAGGTGTTATGATGATACATGTTGAGAAAAGGGAGCTAGTGGTTCCAGGACAGCTGATTGCGGAAGGCAGATACAAGTACATGGAAGGTACCTTCCGCGAGGAAGATAAGATCTACTCCGCGGTAGTGGGGCTTGTCGGAATCAAAGGGGAGCAAATTAGAGTTATCCCCCTCCAGGGTCGTTACATACCACACGAAGGTGATTTAGTTATTGGCGTGGTGATAGATACCCACCACTCAGGTTGGATATTGGATATTAACTCACCATATTCTGGAAACCTTTTTGTTTCCAACCTGGTGCACCGCAAGGTGGACCTAAATAATGAAGATATAAGTAAATACCTTGGATTAGGTGATGTTGTCATCGCTTCCGTTATGGAAGTAAGTGAACACATGAAAGTGCTACTCGAAACCGATAGGCAAGAGGGAGGAGTTGTCGAGAATGGGGAATTGATCGAGATCTCATCTGCAAAAATACCACGTGTTTTGGGGAGGAAGGGATCAATGCTCAGGATAATTCAAGCCGATACAGACTGTAGGCTTGTAGTGGGAGAGAACGGGAGAATAATTATTTTGGGTAGTAATCATCATATGGTTAACTTGGCAGTCAAAGCCATACTCATGATCGAGCGCGAGGCGCATACTTCGGGGCTGACAGAACGAGTGCATCTCATGCTCGAAAAAGAAAAAACAGGAGGAATTTGAATGGAAAAACCAGAAAGATTGCTAGTAGATGGAAAAAGACTTGACGGTCGAGGCATGGACGAGCTAAGACCAGTGGAGATAAAAGCCGGGGTTCTTGAGCGAGCAGACGGATCCGCTTACATCGAGATGGGAAACAATAAAGTCTTCGCAGCAGTATACGGACCTAGGGAGATGCACCCGAGGCACGATCAACAACCCGATACTGCTGTTCTCCGTTGCAGGTATTCCATGTCTCCATTTTCGGTCGACGATCGGAAACGGCCAGGACCAGACAGGCGTTCGACTGAGATATCAAAGGTGACGACGGATGCTCTAGAACCAGTGCTTTTCTTGGAGCTTTATCCTAGGTCTGTAGTCGACGTTTTCATAAGGGTTCTACAAGCAGATGCTGGAACACGTACAGCGGGAATAAATGCTGCATCGGTAGCTTTAGCAGATGCCGGTATTCCGATGAGGGATTTGGTATCATCTGTTGCCGTGGGCAAAGTGGACGATACCCTAGTACTTGATCTGACTAAAGAAGAGGATCAATGGGGAACTACGGACTTGCCAGTGGCGATGGTGACACGGAAGAGAGCGATAACACTATTGCAGATGGATGGCCATTTCACAAAAGATGAGTTCATGCAAGCAATTGATTTAGCAATGAAAGGATGCGAAAAGATTTATGAGGTACAACGACAGGCACTAAAGGAGAAGTACGCTATAAAGGAGGAGAAATAGCATGTACGAGATGATTTCAAGCGTTAAGCGGGACTATATAGTTGACCTCGTGAAACAAGGCAAACGGGTGGACGGTCGTTCCCTAGACCAGTTAAGGGACATGGAAGTTGAAATTGGCATTATTAAAACCGCAAATGGCTCAGCTAAAGTTAAGCTCGGAAAGACCCAAGTGCTGGTAGGAGCGAAGCTTGGACGCGCAGTACCCTTTCCGGATAAGCCAGAGAGTGGAGTATTGATGGTAAACACAGAACTATGTCCTCAGGCCTCGCCAACCTTCGAAGTGGGACCGCCACGGATAGGGTCCATCGAACTATCTCGTGTAGTGGATAGAGGAATTAGAGAATCCGGAGCAATAGATCTTGATAAGTTGGGAATAAAGTCAGGTGAAGAAGTTTGGGCGGTTTTTATAGACATTGATGTTCTAGACCACGATGGAGGATTATTTGACGCAGCGGCTTCTGCAGCATTGGCAGCGCTTCTAAATATAAAACCACCAGTGGATGAGGCTTGGACTCTCCCGGAGTTTCCATTGACCAAACAGCCCGTCGCCATCACCATTGCTAAAATTGACGAAAAGCTTCTAGTTGACCCCAGTTTGGATGAGGAACGGGTAATGGATGCTAGGCTAACTATAACGACTTCGAAAGATGGCAGCATATGCGCTTTGCAGAAGGGAGGAGTGGGATACTTCATGAAGGAAGATCTGGAACAGGCATACGACTTGGCCAGCGCAAAAGCATCGGAACTAAGGACACGTCTGGGTTGATATTATGCCGCGGACGAAAAAAATAGGTCCAGCGGGACGCTTTGGACCTCGTTATGGGACTAAAATCCGTAAGCGAGTTATCGATGTGGAGAGAAAGCTTAAGCGAGCTTACAAATGTCCGAGCTGTGGATCTATTAAAGTGAAGAGAACTGGTGCTTCCATATGGCAGTGTATGCGTTGCCGCGTGAAGTTCGCTGGCGCTGCGTATACGCCATCTGCCCTGACAACTCCTACAAGTACGGTTAGAGTGGGGGGGGTAACATAGTGTTTAAGTGTGGCGAGTGTGGAGGAACGATTGAAAAGCTAGTAGATAACAAGGCACGGTGCCCGCTCTGCGGTGCGCGTATACTATACAAACCACGCTCTGAAGTTGTCCATAAGGTAAAAGCGAGATGATTAACCCTATTCAACAATACTCCCGGCACAAAAGGGGGACCATGTTAGTAACAACGTCGAGACGACCAAGTCATAGGACGAGAATTTTCTGTAGAGAGTTGGTCGGCGTCGTTCCAAGATCACACTATGTTCCACGTGGTGCTAAGACCATCGATGATGTCGCTTTTATTGCAAGGAAGCTAGACCACAATAGAGTCATGGCAGTGGAAAGCACAACAGAGGGGCCTAAAGAGCTAAGATTTCTCGAAGTTGATGAGGCTTGGCGCTGGATAAATGCCAGAGTCGAACTGGGGAAATTGAAACTTAAGAGAGATATTGGGCGACCTAAAAGATTTGACGAATTGACGATATTTGCCGAAGGAGACAGGGCACTTAAGTTTGCAAGATGGGTTGGAAAATTTTTAGATATCGGCTGCTCGAACAAATTGCCGGATTCTGGAGTAATAGCACAAATAACTTCGGATGATGGACTTAAGCTCCTGTTCCGCATTATGCCTAGCTCTGATACAGTCGGTCCTTCAATTGAAATAAAGAACTTTGGTCCATTGAGGAAAGAGTAAGTTTATAATAAAAGCAACCATTTTGGGATATATCATGGTTAAAGCTCAAAAAGCTAGTATGTGTATAAAGTTGGAGTTCAATAGCTCTCGAGAAGCGAAAGTTGTGAAACACGCCCTCGCTCCGGAGAAATATATCCCGATCTCGACAAGATACAAAGTTGTCATCAGGCGGAGGGAAAATGCTTTATTTTTAAAAGTAGACGCAGAAGATGTAGCGGCTTTACGTGCCGCACTCAATTCGTTCATCAGATGGGCGATTGTGGCGCGCGACATGCTAAAGCCAAGGAGGAAGTAAATGGAAAAAGTATCACCCCAAATACAGCACCAGTTGGCGCAGTTCCAACAGGCACAACAACAGACACAGATGCTGCTGAATCAGCGGCAGCAGCTGGAAGTACTTTTGCGAGAGACCGAACGGGCTCTAGAAGAGATAAATAAGCTCCCCGATGACGCAGTGGTATACAAGAGCGTAGGCACGATATTGATAAAGTCCGAAAAGCCAGAACTTCATAAAGGCCTCACTGAGCAAAAGGAGACATTAGATTTGAGAGTTAAGACGATCGAGCGCCAGGGGGAAAGAGCTGTTCAGCGTCTGAAGGAGATGCGAGAAAAAATTGATGATGCGTTGAAGGGCCAAAATTTGGGCGAAGGGATGGCAAGTTAGGTAGGGCCCATGAAAGAGGCTGCGGATTTTTTGGCACATGCTGCCAGAAATAAACAGCGAGTCGCGATACTCTGTCATGCCAATGCCGATCCGGATGGAGTAGCCAGCTCTGTCGTCTTGGCCGAGATCATGACAAGCTTGGGGGCAGATGCAAAGGCGGCAGCTGCTGAAGACCTGTCTAGTGTTTCTCAAAATTTGCTGAGAAGTTTTGGTCGGGATATTGGGATAGACCCCAAGTTGGAGTTTGATCTCGCAGTCCTCGTCGATACCTCCAGTTTAGAACATTTGGGAAAATTCGGGAAAAAACTTAGATATTATGATGCCAAGCTTGCGGTGATTGATCACCACAAACCTGTCCAAGAAATGAAGCAGTTGACGAGTTTATATCTGGTCAGGGAGGACTTCCCTTCCGAATCTGAACTTATCTTTAAAGTGCTAGCTGAACTCAATGCGAATTTAACCCCCGATCAAGCCTCGCTACTTTTGGCTGGAGTCATCAGCGACACTGGTTACTTTAGGCTAGCCAAACCTGTAACCTTCGAGGTGGTGGATGCTCTGTTAAAGAGCGGTGCTGATTACGATCGAGTGATTGAGATATTAAGGCCCCCAGATGATATTTCGCGAAGGGTGGCCATGTTGAAGGCTGCAGGACGCTCCGAGATGCTTCAGTTTAGTGGACGCCTGGTTGTTTTTTCAGAATTAGGGTCGTTCGAGGGTGATGCCGCAAACATGTTGGTTCGAATAGGTGCGGATGCTGCTTTTGTCGGGTCGATCAACAAGAACGAGTTCAGGATAAGCGGACGCGCCAAACCAGAGTTTGTAAAGAAGACGGGCCTACACTTAGGAGAACTTATGGAATTTTTGGGGAAACATTTTGACGGAAACGGTGGGGGCCATGCAGGTGCGGCGAGCGTAAATGGTAAAGGGTGTTTAGATCAAGGGAAGAAACAACTCTTAAAATTACTAAAACAACAATTGGCTCATGAATGAAGATGGCTATTTCTGAGGGTGATATGGATAAGCTGGAGCGAGCAGGTTTTAGGTTTATTGGGGACTATCGACACAGCGCGATTAAGGTCTGTCACTGGACTAAGAAGAGTCTGCTGAACCGTGGATTCTGTTACAAGCAGAAATTTTATGGAATATCCAGCCATAGATGCCTCCAGATCGGACCTAGTTTGCCATTCTGCGATCATCGCTGTGTGTTCTGCTGGAGGAATATAGACTTGACGAACTATCGCTGGATTGGAGGGGTGGATGAGCCAGCGAGAATCATTGAAGAAGCTATTATTGCACAGAGACTATTACTTAGTGGCTTTGGTGGAAACCCAGAAGTTGACGAGAAAAAGTTCAAGGAAACTCGAGAACCAAAGCACTGTGCGATTTCGCTGGCCGGCGAACCAACGCTTTATCCAAAAATCAATGCTTTGATAGAAGAGTGCAATAAGCGCGGCTTGACGAGCTTCTTGGTTACGAACGGGCTTCATCCAAGCATCCTTAAAAATTTGATTGAACCGACACAACTTTATATATCACTTGTCGCACCCAATTATGATACTTATAGAAATGTGTCCCAACCCGTTGTCAAAGACGGCTGGGAAAATTTGAATCATAGCTTAGAGTTAATGCCATCCTTCAAATGCAAGAAGGTGATAAGGTTGACGTTAGTTAAGGGGCTAAATTTAAAGGACCCGGATGATTACGCGAAGTTGATAAAAAAAACCAGTGCGGACTTCATAGAGGCAAAGGCCTACATGTTCGTTGGCTACTCAAGGGAAAGATTGACCATGGCTAACATGCCGCTACACAAAGAGATACGGGCTTTTGCAGAGGAGTTAGCTAGTAAGACTAGTTACCGCATAGTTGACGAATCTGAGGATAGCCGCGTGGTTCTTTTGAAAAAATAAAATGAAAAGTGCGCTGAACAGACCACGAGTCAGCTCAGTATTATTGATTGATCTTATTACTTGGACTATGCTATTTTTGGGAATTAATCTTCATCCTGATCGCCGAACTTCGCTTCCCCCGTTCCTCTAGCTGTTCTCGCTAAGATTTACCCCACTGATTACCAAATTGTTCTCCTCATTATTCCCCTCCCTGCTCCTTATATTGTTCTCCCTCCTGTTTCTGGTTCATTTTAAAATACGTTACCATTTCTGGCTACTCGTCGTTTTCAATCCCCATCTACGTCAGGTTCTCCCAACCGTTCTTCCATGATTTCCATTGAGGCGATAATTTTTGTCACCATTCATCTGCATGCTCAAGTGTTCTATCGTACTTATTTTTGTAATAAAAGGTAAAAATGCGTTTAATTTTTTTACACGGTCTGTAACTTATAATTTATAAAAAATAGTGAACCAAATCACTTATAAATAGTTTAACAAATTACTGCTTGATAATAATCAGCGAATCTTTCAGCATTATAGACCTCGTTATGCCGATCTAACTCGGTTTAGGTTTGCTGCTAGATGAACCACTCAAACTGGCACTTGGTCTCGATCTTTCAGTTATTTTAATAGCAATCGGCATCATGGCATCGATATTCGCAAGCGTAACGTCCTTATTGGCTTTCTTTTTCAAATGATATGCTCGCGAGAGCAAGATGCTACGAGATTTGATGACGCAAACTGACTACAAGCGATAGGTGTTCGAATCAATTTTGCGAATGAAGAAAAAATATCAAAACAAACTTAGACGCAAACTCGATATGTCAAAGTCCAAACTGAGTGCGCCTGTGAATAATCTTGAAAAGAAGCATGGGATAACCAAAGAGCGTTACTTCAGAACAAATATGTTAAAGGTGAGCGAATAATTCACCGGTAGTTAACATCATCTTTTTTAAGTTAGATACCCAGTATTTTCTTGGATGGGAGACAAAGGAGTTCACTATCAAATTTGGTAAAAATAGCGGAGGGAAAAAAATGGTGATAGCATATATAATGTTAAAGGTAGGCCTAGGCGAGTATCAGAGCTTGGTACTTACAATAAAAGAAAGTTTAATAAAAATGCCAGAGATCTTAGAGGCCACGCCTGTTTTTGGGCGCCACGACCTAGTTTTAAAGGTAGAGGTAAATTCGCTGGGTGATTTAACACGTTTGGTTGGAGATAAGATTAGGGCTTTAGAGGGCGTGGCTGATTCAGAAACTCTAGTAGCGCACGAAGAACAGTGACCTGAACAAGACCGACGTCCACATAAATGTGGACTTAGTTTTTGCTGGCAGACGCAAATGCTACATCCGCAAGCCTTGAATAGTTTCGCCTTCAAATAAGTTTACGGAGATATGAATATGTTGGAGCGGATGAAAGCGTACTTCGATTTTCAAACAGAATTGAGGGAGAAAGCGCTAGATGCTTCTCGTTCTACCATAAGAGCTTCGGCTAGAGATATATCTGCTATCCACAGGGGGGACATCAAAGCCGCTAATGCCTTTCTGTCCGATGCGGAGACTTGTTTGAATGATCTCACTAAACTAGTTAAAAGATCACCTGAGATATCTGAGTCCGGCATAGTACTTTCTGCCCAACAAGAGTATGGAGAAGCCTTACTGGTGAGAGGAGCCATAACGAAAAGAAAACTGCTTGACGTGGAAGAAATAGGGATATCCTTCAAAGCATATTTAGCCGCTATGGGCGATGCGGCCGGAGAGCTAAGGCGACATATTTTGGACAAGATACGCGAGAATGAGATAGATCTGGCTGAAAAGTTCCTCAAACTTATAGAGCAAATTTTTGAATTTCTTATGGAATTCGATTATCCAGATGCAGTTCTTCCTGGAATGAGGCGACGTCAAGATAGGGTCCGTCAATTATTGGAAAGAACAAGAGGAGACCTGACAATTGCACTAAGACTACAATCCTTGGAACAAGCACTTGAGAGAGGAAGTCGATAAAATTTGAAATTTGATACCAAGAAGCTTAGAGCAGATGCCCAAGCGGATTACGAACGTACTTGGGTCAAGAGCGGTGAACTCATAGAGAAACGCGGGCAGTTTCTGTCCCTCTCGGACAAATCCAAGCACCATCAACTACCAAACCTAATAGAGAAAACTAGACAGGCATTCTTAAAGCTCGGCTTCACCGAAGTGGTCTTGCCACTACTTGTGGATAAACGTGAAGTGCAAGCACAGTATGGACCAGAGTCGGCCGCCATTCTTGACCGTATATTCTTTCTAGCTGGGTTAGAACGGCCGGACATAGGAATAAGTCAAAAAACGATCAAAGAAATAAAAAAAGTTGCTCCTCGATTCAAGGATGTTAAAAAACTTCAAGATATATTCAGGCGTTACAAAAAGGGGAAAATAAGCGCCGACGATTTGGTCGAAATAATGGTGAGCGACCTCAAGTTAAGAGAAGATCAGGCAACGGCGACACTCTCCATATTTTCCGAGTTCAGAGGTTTGAGACCGGTGCCCATGAATCTGACCCTCAGGTCGCATACCACAGCGGCATGGTTTGCCGCGCTTCGCGAAATCCAACGACGGGAACAGCTCCCTCTCCAGCTGTTTTCTATTGGACCAAAGTTCAGACGAGAACAGAGACTGGATGAAAGCCATCTCTACGAGTCATGGACTGCCTCAGTTGTAGTGATGGCAAAAAAAATGAGCTTGGAAGATGGGGAAGACCTATCCCGAGAAGTGCTGGCTAAGCTGGGATTCAAGGTTGTAAAATTTGTTCGGAAGAAAGCCACATCTAAGTATTACGCGCCACAGATGGAGTTCGAGGTCTTCATCAAACACCCCAAGACCGGAGAATTGATTGAAGTTGGCAATGCGGGCTTCTACAGCCCAGTGGCACTCAGCCGTTACGATATCCCCTATCCGGTGTTCAACCTGGGTATTGGTCTTGAGAGGGTTCTGATGGTCAAAACTGGAGAGACAGATATTCGAGCGGTGGCCTATCCATACCTATATAAAACATCATCTTTTTCAGACGCGGAACTGAGAGCCATGATAACCATAGAACAGAAACCCCATATTGGGGTTGGGTCAAAAATAGCCGCAGCCATTGTTAAAACCGCGAAAAAATACGCCGACAAGGCTAGCCCGTGCGAGTTCATAGCTTACGAGGGTGAGTTATTGGGAAGACCGATCGTCGTAAAGGTCGTCGAACCAGAAAGCAAAACTAAGCTTATCGGACCAGCTGGATTCAACGAGATTTACGTTTACGATGGTAACGTCGTAGGAGTACCTCCTCGGGGGTGGGAGAAAGATGAGTTTTTGAACTCTGTTCGCAGAAAAGGTGTTGCGACAGGCATTGGCTATATCAAAGCTTTCGCAGCACTTGCAGCGCGAGAAATCGAACTGGCAGCGAAACGTGGCGATAAAGAGCTAAGGTTGCGAGTGCGGGCTGTAAAATCGCCTGGAGATATAAATCTGAAGATTGACGAAGCAGCGCAACGCTACATAACATCGAACAAAAAGCGCATCGATTTGAGAGGGCCAGTCTTTACAACGATACGAGCAGAGTTCAGGTAGGCCTCAAAATCTCTCTCATATTTCTCAGAGCAATTTTTCCAAATTTCATGGATCTCTAGATTTGTGGGTGCCACAGCTCGATGATTGCCATCATTCTGTAGTTAATTTCCTTTGGCACTTTCCTCACGGTTTGAAATTTATGTTCCTCTAAAGATATCCTCGAAAAAAGTTTAACCGAAACGCCTATTTTCACTAAATAATCTACGGCTCTAGGACATATGGGGCAAAAACTTTTTGTGATCGCAGCCTTTTATCCTCCTTTCTCTCCATTTTCAAGCCACCAATTATTTGAATTATAATCTCACAGAATACTGTCACAACTCCTTCTATCAAATGGCCAGCTTTGACGCCCTTTTCGTTCCCACCTGTTATGTGAAGGTGAATTTTTACCATGTTTTCCAGTTTACTTATGTTCCCACTCCCGATGATTTCCAGATGTTCGTTGAAGTCTCCTTTAAAACCACGCCTGTAGATGAGAGTACCTTTTTTTAGTGCACCTATCATAGATAGAACTACGCCGCTTCTCACTTTTTCTCTTGAACAGACTTTTTCTATATTTTTGATTATCTGCTCGTCCTCGTCTAATCGAATTACGATGAAATTTTCGGACTTTTTATATCGCAATATAACACCACGGCAAATGTTAACTCTTCACCTATAATCTCTCTCATATCGACTTGGTAGCTAGTGCGTGCGCTAGAATGAGTGGCTCCGACAGACGATGCTTACGAGTTGTTTCTAAAGTTACACGGATCGCCGTCTTAAGTGAAATATTGTGGCCGATGCTCACGTAAATTGGCCTAGTGTCCGGTTGTGTTCGGAGGGTGGCTCCAATTGTTTCACCGCCATCGCGCAGCAGCGAATATGCCCCGCGTTTTCTGACGGGATCTTTTGTCTCCCCGCAAAGTCTCGTCTTTGCTATTCCTAACGCGGGCCGATTTACTGATACCCCAAAATGGCTGGCAAGACCTGCACGTCTTGGATGAGCAATTCCCTGGGCACCAATCATATACACGTCAGCTTCCATTCCTTTGACGGCTTTTAGCATGCCTTCAAGCTCTCGAAAGGCTAAGAAGGTGGGTATATAGGGAAATTTAAGTTTTATATTCACTACCTTTTGATCTAGGAGCTGCAAATCTTTGTAGTCGAGGATTACACAAGCTGCGCGGGCTCTGTCGCCTTTCGCGAAGGAGATGTCGCAGCCAGCGATGGTTTCTATTTTTCTGAATCCATTCTTCTGCACAACCCGATGAGCAATATTTTCCTGGATCAGAGCCAGCTCACCTAGATCTATATTCTTTGGTCGTAGAAGGGGCAGCATTTTATCAACATAGTTTCCTCGCACAAGTTATTAACCCACCAGACAGAAGCTATTGTCGAGTATCATGGCGAAAGGACCCAAGTGTAAGCTCTGCGGCAAAGGAATCAAAATAATGAGTTACGATTCCCCCTACATCAAATTCGTGAAACCTGGCGAGATAAAGGCTGGCTTTGTCCATTGGTCTTGTGCAAAGAAGGCGTTAGGCGATAAGCTCGAGGAAATCACCAGTACGTAGGATCATGGTGAGAGCTTGCTGAGTGCCACTGCGGAAGACCATGTCTTGGTGTCTTTGGCGATAAAGAAAGCGGATAGGTTAATTGAATTGTAGTATGCTCATGAAAAGGTCGCCAGAGATGCTTCAGTTTCGTAAAATTATAATTAGATTTAAGAAGCAGATAGTCCTAAATTTTCGATGTCCTTCCAAACGCTCTTATAAATATCTAGCCACTCCTTTGACGGTTGCAAAGTCTTCACGTTTACGCACTCTTTAAACATTTTGCCCTCAGGTGCCTTATTCAGATTTTTTCCGTACTTTGTGAAAATTTTATCAACGATTTCATTAGCTTCCGTAAGCTTTAACTTAGAAGAAGCCTTGATAACTTCCCCCGCAAAACAGTTTTCAAGGGCACCTAAATAATTTGAATATCTTCCCATCCTTGGACGAACTCCCAGAATAAATGAATCGCCTGAGACGGCATGTTCAATACTCTGCGCCGCCACTTCGTATAGAAGCATATCTGTACAAGGTCCCGCGGTTGGGTTTATGGGGTGGCCAATTATTGCTGCAGAGTTTCTGCTTTGTGCTTGCACTGAAACACTATTGGCCCACAGAGACTCACGACTGCTTCCGCCGTAAGGTGGTCCCCTTAGATCGAAAACATTATACATTCCTCTGGTTGGCTGATGAACTGCTGTAACGAGAAGCATTGATGCGTTGGCACTGATCACACTCCCCTCAGGTCCTCCGGGAAGACCTCCCAGCATTCCATAGTGTGCTACCCCGTGAGATAGCCCACCAGAATTGATGAAATGAGCCGACTTGTTCAGCAAGTCAAAGTTTGTCATAAGTTCGCTGGGGGGTAAACTCCAATTTGTTTCGCACTGTGGATCGTAAGTGCTGATAACTCCTACTCCTGTGGTATCTGTGTTACTTGCGCCAGTCGTGGGCATGCCTGGTCTCCCAATTCTTCTGACGGCTTCTCTATGCATGTCGGCTTCGTACTTAGCGTTAATGACCTCGAATGGAGATGCCCCCCTCAGATCTCTCCCATAGATTGTAAGAGGTGTCGAACCTGGACCTGCTACATCAACACACGGATACTGCCAACTGGCCATAAGTGTAGCAAGGAATATCTCCTCGTCGACTGCGACGTCAAAAGGTCCTAATTCTGTTATTGTGGGAATCGCTGCTTCTGGTAATCTATTTCTAAAGGTAACTTTATCTCTCCCCTTTCCAAGGACAACTTCTGAAGGGGCACTCTTAAGAGCCTGCTTGAGTTCTGACGCGGTAAATTTTATCACCCTTTCTGTGTTTGTGCATAACATACCCACATCTAAAGCGAGATCAACTCCTGCTTTCCAAAACTCATCTGCTAGACCAAGATCGGTATTAACCAGAACTTCTTTAGTATATGTGTTCTCTAATCCATGCTCTTTCAAGTTTTCCTTTATCTTATTCATTATCAACCTATCCCAATCTTTCTTTTCACAAAATGGTCCACTCTGGGTTGCCCTATCCAATACCTCCAAAAACCTTATAATATCTGACATCATTTCACTCCACAATAAGAGGTATTTTTATTGGCGTTTGAGGCTTTTCTTTCATTAACATTTCACATAGTTTTACTGCATCTGGGGCCATCTTGCCATATCCGTCGGATTTTATTTCAACCACCCATGGAGGATCTATTACGCCCCCACCAACCAATAAATAATACTTATCTCTAATCCCCATGTCCTCTGCTAGTTTTATCGTATCCTTTTGGTAGATCCTTGAAGTCGTCATCAAGCTGGACATCCCTATCATGTCAGCCCCCGTCTCCCTTGCTTTATTTAGGAATTCCTTTGGGTCAACATCCGTACCTAAATCAATTATCTCAAAACCCTTTGAGGCGAGGAGCGCGGCGACTATATTCTTGCCTATTTCGTGAACATCACCTTTGACCGTTCCTAACACAATCTTCCCCTTTCTCTCGATTTTTTCTCCGGTTTTCAAATTGGACAGCAATATCTCTAGACCTGCGTTCATCGCATCGGATGATAATATCAACTCAGGGAGAAAAATATCACCTTTTCCAAACCTATCGCCCATCGCTTCAACTCCCTTGGACAGACCTTCGTTAATGGCCTCTATACTTGGTATATTATTTTCAATAACAATCTTGGATAATTTTTTAGCTGTTTCTACATCCCCATCAATTACTGATTGCGATAGATTTTTTAAAATATCAACCTTTGTATTTTGTATCATTATAAAATGGTCAATTTAATTACATTTAAGTATAACTCGCTGGACAACTCACGTTAAACTTAAATAACGTATGGATAAGTTGTTTATAGATAATAAATGGAAAAAACAAGTTTAATCGTTGGAATCGTTGTTATAGTAGTAGTTA
>CAYFIY010000013.1:0-35642 GCA_964343275.1 Hadarchaeota archaeon (SeqCode) | reverse complement strand
CCGCGGAAAGGACAGCTTTAGAATCGTTACACGAAGGCCGAGCGACGGAAAACACGTATCGACATGGCTTGGAGCATTTGGCATAGCCCTTGATGAAGATCTTTATGTGCCTGTGACCATGGGACACATCCAATATAGAGTTATTGACATGCTTATGCCCGGAGTTATTAACACCATATATGGAAGACCTATAAAATCTAGAACACCTTATGAAACGCTTGGAGGAAATTATGAAGCTAGATTACAGAGGGAAGCGGCAAAAGCCGTTAATAGACCTCTAATGCCTTTATGCGGAGGTTGCACTTCGCCATCTGAGTACGGACTCTTCGGTGGCGTGGGCGTTCCGGGTGGTGCAGACCCCCATAACAACATGAATGTAGCACTGACCCCAGCCGAGTTGAAGACCGATTATACGATACTTCACAAGATTGCGCATTTTGTCAATTGTGAAACTTACATTTACTCTGGACACTTTTCCTTTGTGGGCGGATCCCCCGGACCTCCAGAAGGCGCTGCTCTCACGTCAATAGCCGCAGCCTGTTTATTGGTGCCAGTTCACCAAGCAACATTCCAGTACGTACCAATCATGAACACGAGGGATTCTAGCAACACAGGACGGGTGACACTATGGGCAAGTAGCGTGGCTGCACAAGCCATAAGTAGAAATACCCATCTCCTGCCTGGTGGTGTGGTGAATCCTGTTTCAGGCCCAGGTACCGAACAGCTGCTCCAAGAAGCCGCGGTCGCTTCAATTATGACCTCCGTTTCAGGTTATTCTTTTGTTGAGGGTGTCCGGTCGGCTGGCGGTGGACTTCCTAACTACACTAGCGGTTTGGAAAGTAAGTATGCTGCAGAAGTTATGCAGGTCTGTACTGGAATGGAACGAGCTCATGCAAATGAAATTATTAACGAAATCATTCCCAAATACGAGGATAAACTGCTATATCCACCAAGAGGCGTTCCATTTACCGAATGCATCGACCTTAAAACTTTGCAGCCTAAAAAAGAATGGCAGGAAATCTATGACAAATATAGGAAATTCTTGCTCGACAGAGGGATAGACTTATCCAAAGCCTATAAACCAAACCGATGAAAGACCTATAAACTATTTAAACAGTAACATTAGTCGTTGGAGAAAAATACACAGGCTAAAAACACTCCCTAAAGCTGGAATAAAATATTTTTCCACGCGAGTGAAATTTGTCAAGATAGCCGTGCCTATGCTTCCCTAATAACTAAATTTTTTTTAACGCCCTTGAGATTTTTTCACTTGTTAGGGGGAGATCTTTAATTCTCACTCCGAGTGCATTGTATATCGCGTTAGCGATTGCGGGAGCTGGTGGAATGTGGGGTGACTCTCCCACACCTTTTGCCCCATACGCATCTGTTGGACCAATCGCCTCAACGATTAGGGATTCAATATTAGGAGTATCTTTCGCTCGAAATATTTTATAATCTGTGAAATTAGCGTTAAGCGTCCTTCCCCCAGAGTCTATCGCCAAATCTTCCGTGAGGGCATAACCCATGCCCTGTACAGCCGCCCCCTCAATCTGTCCCTCTACGATTGTCGGGTTTATTGCTCGTCCTACATCATGGGCACAAACCGCTCTAAGGATCTTAACCTGACCGGTCTCTGTGTCCACTTCTACTTCCACGCAGTGCGCGCCAAAAGAGGGTGGGCTCTTAGTAGCCTTGTAAGTCGCTGCAGAAATTATCTGCTCTTCAGGCACGATTTCTTTCATCTGCCTAACAATATTTGGTTTTCTCTTGACACGAACTTCACCATTATTAATCTCCAAGTCCTTGGCTTTGACATCCAAGGCTTTAGCTGCTATATTAAGGAGTTTTTTCCTTGCCCCTTCGGCGGCTAACCTCACTGCCTCACCAGAAATATACATTGACCCACTTCCATAAGCTCCTCTGTCAGATGGCGCCGTATCGGTATCTAGTTGAGCTACTCTCACATCGTTTACGCTAATTCCCAACTCTTCTGCAACCACTTGAGCCAAAGTGGTCAAAATTCCTTGACCAATATCGACTGCTCCAGTTAACAGATTTATCGTCCCATCTTCGTTGATCTTGACAACAGCGGAAGAAAACTCATCAAGGATTTGTGCTGCCCCACTGTTTAGTTTCTCGCATGCTATGCCCAAGCCTACCTTTTTAACGTTTTTACTACCGCAATATTTCGTCTTACTTTTCCAACCTATCCTTTCCGAAGATTTTTTTATGCAATCTTGAAGACCGCAACTCAACAGCCTCAGTCCTACGCCTCGGTCCAATTCCCCGAGCCTGATACCATTTTTCAACCTAATTTCAATCGGGTCTATGTCCAGCTTCTCCGCTATCGTATCAAGCTGTGATTCGACTGCGAAACTTTGTTGTGGATTTCCAAAACCTCGAAAAGCCCCTCCCTCAGGCGTGTTAGTGTAAACGCAATAGGACTCATAACTAAAGTTTGAACATTTATACAATCCCACTTCTCTTGCGGCCCCTGCACCCGACACGAGCGGACCATGTGAGGCATAACCCCCTGCACAAACGATCATCTTGACTTGCCTAGATGTTAAAGTCCCATCGTTCTTGACCCCCGTTTTTAGATAAATGATGCATGGATGTCTTGTTGTCGACCCGTAGAAAACCTCACTCCTAGTTAGGGTGATTTTTGTAGGTTTTCCGGTCTTCATAGCCAGGGCAATGCAAATAGGCTCCAAGATTATTTGGTCCTTAGCCCCAAATCCGCCCCCGATTTTGGAGTTTATCATGCGTATTCTGTTGGTGGGAACGCTGAAGATTTCGGAAAGTGCCCTTCTTATCTTAAAAATAGCTTGTGAAACGGTGAAAACTGTGATTTTCCCATTTTCATAAAAAGCTGCACATGAATGAGGTTCCATGGAACAGTGTGCTTGGCGCGTTGTCGTATACCTGTCTTCAAAAATAAAATCGGCTGCCTTGAAACCTTTGTCCAAATCGCCCCAAGAGTTAGTCACGTGGGCCGCGATGTTATGTTCCAAATCATGTATTTTGGGTGCTTCGGGTTTCATCGACTCCTCTGGGTCAAAAACCGCTGGAAGAACTTCATACTCAGCTTTGATAAGTTCCAATGCTTCTTCGGCTGTATCCTCGTCGACTGCCGCCACCGCGGCGACGGGTTCACCGACGTAGCGCACGGTTTTGTTTAAAACATACTTGTCCTTCGGCTCCAGAAAGTCTGGGTACCATGCCGAAGGATTGAACAATACCTTGGGCACGTCCTTATATGTTATTATTCCCTCAACCCCGTCGAGATCCTCCGCCTTGGCAGTGTCTATTTTCTTGATTATAGCGTGAGGATGAGGGCTTCTGATAATTTTGGCTTGTAACATCCCAGGCAATACTACATCCGTGCCGAATTTTGCCTTTCCAGTGGCAAGTTCCGGTGTATCTAACTTTGGAACTCTTTTTCCTATGCCTGAAAATTTTTTGGGCATAAGTCACCATACATTTACTCTTGATATTAAAGCAAATTGTCATGTATTAAAGATTACGAATGAAAAATACCATGGTAAATTTACCCGGCAACTTTTTTAACTGCTGTTTAATATTACCCTTGATCACATTCAATTACTTGAAAAAATACCAAAAGCCTTTTTATTTAACGCCATTATTTAGCTAACATGGGGGAATTTATATTAGCGACGAACTAGCTATTTTTCAAGGTTTGGCAAAGTCTATTGAGACATACAATTCAGAGTCTTCAATAGAATATGCTGAGCGTGCGCTCAAATTGGGAATTAAGGCTATAAAAGCTATTGAAAAAGGGCTTTGGGAAGGCATGAAGGTCGTCGGCGACAGGTTTGATGACGGGGAAATTTTTCTTCCAGATGTTTTACTAGCTGTTAATGCGATGAACAGCGCAGTAAATGTCCTCCTTTCTTCGAGTGATAGAGATGTACTTTTGCGAGGCACAGTTGTAATAGGATCCGCTCAGGGTGATATCCACACCATAGGGAAAGATATCGTCGCTTCAATGCTTTCCGCCGCTGGTTTCAGGGTTTACGATTTGGGGGCAGACGTCCAAGCTGATAAGTTAGTGAACAAGGCCAAGGAAGTTGGAGCGGAAATTGTAGCATGCTCGGCACTTATGCTGACCACTATGTTGCGGCAAAGGGAAATACCAAAAATATTAGGGGAAGAAGGTCTAGAGTTGAAAGTAATGGTTGGCGGTGGGTCCGTCACAAGAAATTGGGCTGAGGAGATCAAGGCCCATTATGCTGACTCAGCAAGCAATGCAGTAAAACTAGCAATGGAATTAGTTAGGTCAGTTGAGGGTGATGCAATTGGGTAAAAATGGACTTACGCCCTTTGATGTTTGGGATAGGGCTCAAGTCGGTCCCAAGGTCGATGTTAAACTATATGACTTTAAAATTTTACCTGACTTAATTGCTCGCAAAGTTAAGGAACACGACATAAAGATAGATAATGATTCGCTGCTTCCTGAAGACAACAGCTTGGCAGACGATATATATATGGCCGGTTACGAAGTCTTGCTCGAGAATGGGATATACTTTCTAGAAACTGGGAGGATAGTGAAATTAAGTGAATATGAACTGAAGCAGGGTTTGAGTGACGCTCCGCGTAGTATTATAGTTGGTGAAGGAAAAGACGCAGTAGAGGTGGTACGAAAAAGAGTTGGTGAATCGAAGAAACCCGTGGTAGCATCTGGAGCTTTTGCAACTCCCGTTTCCCAAGATATATTTGTCAAAGCCTTTCAGAGCTACGCCCAAGAGGAAGTTGTTCAATTCAGTGGGCAGGGAACCTTAAATCGGATTGACGGTCGCGATGTTATACCTGGGAGCCCTTATGAAATCAAGGCAGCCAGGTTGGAAGGGATTTTAAGTCGCAGGGCATGTCTTCTAGCCGGCAGGCCTGGAATGGGTCTTCGTGCTCCAACCAGCCCTATAACCGTTGGTGGCCGATTAGCTGCAGAGGATGAGCTGAAGCCTTCCGACATACACCTATTGTCGCAGTTATGTGAGTTGAAGATTGATTCAACAGCTTTGGCAGCAATTGCTGACTATTTGGAACGAGGCGATACCATACAAGTGGAAGCCATGCCAATAATGGGCGGTTTGACTGGAACAGTTGAGCAAGCAACAGTTTTAGATGTCGCAGCTCACTTGGCGACATTTGCTTTTTTTTCAGGCGCCTTGCACTATGACGGCACGATACATGTGAGGTGGGGTGTAACGTCTTCAAGGGAAACAAAGCAAGTGATGGGACACGCCAGTACGGCCGTAGATAGAAACACCGACCTAATAACTGAAAGCATACTTTACACCATGGCCGGACCTTCTACCGAGATGTGTTTCATTGAGCTCGCAGCACAGGCTGTGGTGGACACTGCGAGCGGTAGAGAGATAGTTTCTGGTGCTGGAGCTGCTAAAGGTGTCCTTCTTGATCAAGTCGACGGGTTAATGGGCAGGGCTCTAGGAAAGTTATCCGCTGCAGCCTCAAAAATAAGTGTCAGAGAAGCTAACGAGATTAGCAATTTGCTATTGAGTAAATATTACAACAAGGAATACTGTAAGTCACCGCCGATTGGCAAAAGGTTTCAGGAATGTTACGATCTCTCTACTCTAAAACCTACTGAAGAACATTTGAATATATATCAAAAAGCTATGGAAAAGATTACAGAAGCTGGTTTGCCGGTTAGAATTTCTTGACATTTTTTGGAGGAGTGGAAAATGGCCGAGCGGAGAGCCGGAGCGGCGGGCGAAACCGCAACGGCATTAGCTGAGATATGTGGGGTTATTGGAATTAAATAAAGTCAGTTATTAAATTCACATCTAGTAGGATGGGGCCGCCGGAATTTGAATCCGGGTCACCAGCACCCCAAGCTGGAAGGCTAGACCAAGCTACCCCACGGCCCCGAAAGGGATTGACGCCAATCTAATAAATATTTAATAAAATGAATCGAAATTAATATAATTTAATTATCATTTAAAGGAATGGGCTTAGGATTGATCTGGTAGAATGATTGAAAAAAAGTATCTAATCCTCGCCGTCTTTTGTTTGTCCACATTTTCTTATTACTTTGCGCTTCAATCGGTTCCGCCCGTGATTCCTCAGATAATGAATAGTTTCAGCGTAACATATACTGAAACAGGTCTATTGATGTTTTGGGTGGCCCTCCCGGCGTTGTTTCTATCTCTACCTGCGGGGATCATGAATGTTAAGTTAGGTCCAAGAAAAGTTGGCGGGTTGGGCCTCATGATTGCCACGGCGGGGGCTTTCATAACCTATCTGACATTGTCATTTCCCATGCTCATGATTGGAAGGTTTATCTTAGGGTTAGGTGGCATATTGATAATAATAAGCGGATTCACCGGTGTTTCACACTGGTTCACCAAGGACGAACTTGGAAAAATTATGGGCATCTATGGTTTAAATATGCCATTTGCGATCGTGATTGCGTTAAATCTAGTTCCAAGAATCGCCAGCGAATTTGGGTGGAGGACTAGTTTTCTCATAGCCACAGGGCTCTTGTTTTTAAGTATCCTCGCTTTCATCTTTTTAATCGAAGAAAGACCTTTCAGAAGACAAGTTGAGAATACATTTCATGGTATCAAAAATAAACAGCTATGGATTTTAGCGGCGATCTGGGGTTTGTTCGTTTTAGTATACATGTCATATGTTACATGGGCAGGAACTTTTTTCACTGAGCTGAAGAACATTCCCATTAATATGGCCTTCTTCTTAGCAAGTTTCATAACGATAACGGCAATCCCTTTAACACCAATCGCTGGGAGATTATCCGATAAACTTGGAAAGAGAAAAATCTTCTTAACCGCCTCCTCCGCGGGGATGGTTATTTCGTTTTTACTTATCCCGGGATTGTCTCTTCCACTGTTGTTTTTGCCGATTGCTCTACTTTCGATTTCAGCAGCCTTTTTACCTCCTGCCCTCTTTGCACTCCCATCAGAAATCTTATCACCAAAAATGGCGGGACTTGGATACGGGGTCTTGTACACTTGTTGGAGCATGGGTATCACCACTGGTCCCGCGTTTATTGGGTATATCAGGGATACTTTCACAGGGGAAGTTCCGATTTATGTTGCGATGGCAATTTTCTCATTTCTAGCTATGATTCTCGCGAGTTTACTTAAAACGAGGTAAATGTTTTAACTTTAAAGTAATCTAAAAATCAAGTTCATGATTTTAGCAATTTTACAATGGCCTAACCATATTTTGGTAATATTTTTTTAACCTTCTCCTAAAAGCTCCAGGTCCTAATTGTCGTAAACTTTATAAAAGCAAATCCAGAAGTCAGACCATGTCTAAACCTGAAGAAAGGTGGATGAAGGGTTACAAAACTGAGTTTGGAAAGAAAATCGGCCCATGGTCCCCCATGAATTATGAAATTTTAAAAGACGTAATAGATTCTCACTTACATATACACGATTACATGGGGTACATTGATGAGGTTGAACTTGCAAAACGTGCGTGCGATGCTGGAATGAAGGCTCTAGTTTTTAAATCAAGTAGACATGGCATCGCAGCTGCAGAAACTGCGCGTTTCACACAAAAAGCAATCGATGAATACGCAAAGGCTAAGGAACTGCGCCCAATTAATATCTTCGGGGGATGCGTGCTGAGTTTTAGCGGGACCGGTGGTCTAAATCCCGAGGCTATCAAAATGGCTCTAGAGTTGAACCTTAAGGTAGTTTGGATGCCAGTTTTTGATGCTGCCGGCCACCTAGAGAGAACCGGGATGGAAAGAAACGAGGCCAAACGACGAGGAATATACATACTGAAGGGCGGCGAGATAATTTCTGCTGTGGAGGATGTTCTGAACGTGGTTGCTGAAGCAGGTTTGGCAATTTCTTGCGGGCATCTGAGCTTAGAAGAAATCATGGTATTTATTGATTCAGCTCGCTCTGCGGGTGTCAAGTCTGTCATAGTAGACCATCCAAACGTGGGATCGATGAACGCAACACTTGAACAGCAAAAAGAGATAGCAAGAAAGGGAGCATACTTGAACTTTTGCTGGACTGAGCTAGATCCAATGTTTAGCTCCATGGAAATAGGAGATGAAATAAATAATATTAAAGAAATAGGTGCTGAACACTCTATTGCTTGCAGCGATACAGGTTTCTTGTCCGCGCCATTTCCGATGGAAGCACTTAGAATGTTCATTATATACATGAAGCTTAACGGTTTAACTCAAGAGGAAATCGATATCATGACGAAGAAGAACCCAGCTAGAATCCTCGGGCTAGAAATCTAATGGGATCAATTTGACCGTAGACCTAAGATGGTTTTTGAACCTTCTCGAGGAAGAGGGAGAGCTGCTTAGAGTAAGACGAAAAGTGAGCCCAAAATTCGAGTTACCTTCTGTGGCTAAAAAAGCACGTGATAAGGCTGTTCTCTTCGAAAAAGTCGAGGGCTCACAAATGCGTGTGGTCAGCAGTGTATTGAGCAAACGGAGTATGCTTGCACTTGCATTAAAAACAGATGAGCACAAGGTCCTCGAAGAATTCATGAAACGTGGGGGGAAATCTATATTGCCCAAGATAGTTAGCCGAGGACCCGTCAAAGAAGTAATCAAGACTGGAGAAGAGGCTGACCTTGGAGATTTGCCGATTGTGACCTACTCTGAAAAAGATGTGGGCCCTTTTATAACAGCTGGCATCGTTATTGCCAAAGACCCCGAAACCAAAGCCCGAAATGTCTCCTACAATAGAATGCAACTAAAAGGTCCGAGGAAACTTGGCATAGATATTACCCCGCCTTCTGACCTAGATTCTATCCGCAAAAAGATGGAACAATTGTCGGAGCCCTTGGAGATAGCGATAGCAATAGGAAACTTTCCTACGGAGATGATTGCCGGGGCAACACGCTTGCCTTCTGGCATTGATGAGTTTGAACTCGCCAGCGCACTTCGTCAAGAACCATTACCTCTCATAAAATGTGAAACAATTGACGTCGAGGTCCCCGCATACTCCGAAGTGGTCATCGAAGGTATTATCCCGCCGAATATAAGGGAGCCCGAAGGACCTTTCGGGGAGTTTTCGGGATATTACAATGCTGTTAAAGACGAGTCAATCATCGAGATCAAGGCGATTACGCAACAGGATAGTC
Organism: Hadarchaeota archaeon (SeqCode); assembly: GCA_964343275.1. GTDB lineage: Archaea > Hadarchaeota > Hadarchaeia > Hadarchaeales > Hadarchaeaceae > Hadarchaeum. The sequence goes on along the minus strand of CAYFIY010000013.1, from coordinate 26,519 downwards.
CAATATACCAAACCATCCATTGTGGCTCATTGGAGGAACACTATTTAAAATCTCTACACAAGGAAGAAAAGATATTCAACGCTATTGCAGCAAATGGTACTGAAGTAAAAGCTATCAGTTTAGTACCTGTTCCTTTCATCTGCTCGATTTCAATAAAGAAAAGGCTTGGGGGGGAGCCGATGAACGTGGCCTTGGCTGCCCTTAGCACAGATACTTCACTAAAATACTGTATAGTGGTAGACGACGATGTCGATGTCTACGACTCGGCCGACGTATTTTGGGCCATTGCAACCAGAAGCCAGCCTGATAAGAGTATCTTTACAGTTCCAGGCGCTTTGGGCGCCACAAATTTAGAACTAAATCTATCTAAAGTAGGGATAGACGCCACCGCTCCCCTTGGTAATAAAGATAAGTTTGAGAGAACCAAAATTCCTTCTGAAAAATTCAAATTGAGAGACTATTTATTGACTAGGGCCAAAGATAGCTAAAGATTTGTATCAAAATATGTCGCAAAAAAAAGCCCACGCAGGTGGGCGATGTGATCAAAATTTTTTGGTAAATTGAATATCAAGGGTCAAATTAAGGGAGTAGTCTAAACCACTAAAATAAGAGAACTCTATTCTCACGCAGAGTATCTTATGAAAAACGGAAATGGTTCAATTAATCGTATACTATTATTCCCTAAAAGATTCCACCCCGGTATTTTTTGTCGAAAAGCTTAAATAAAAACACTCATTTATACATCAGCTATGTGTAAAAATGTCAGAACTATTCGTAAAAAAATATAATTCTAGAACACCCAAATCAAAAAAGCATCATAAGGAAGCGGAGAAATTTGCGCCAGGTGGAATTCAAAGTTTAATCCGATGTTTTCCGCCCCACCCCTTCATAATAGCTAAAGGTGAAGGGAGCAAGATATGGGACATCGACGATAACGAGTACATCGACTACTGTATGTCATATGGGCCTCTCATCGCAGGGCACTCTCATCCAAAAATAGTCAAAGCGATAACGGAACAGGCTAAAAAAGGTACTCTTTACGGAGCACCGCATGAAAAAACTACCCTTTTCATCAAAGAATTGTTAAAACGCTTTCCTACGATGGACAAGTTCTGTTTGACAAACTCGGGAGCCGAGGCTAACGCTCATGTCTCGCGAGTTGCCCGAGCGTATACGGGAAGAGACAAGATAATGAAGGTCGAGGGGTGTTATCATGGAGCTAGTGACTACCTTGAAATAAGCGTTGGGCCACCTATTGAGGAAGCAGGGCCAGTGGAAGCCCCCAGGATCTACAAAGAGTCGGAGGGAATACCTGATGACGCATCGAAAAATACTGTGGTGGTACCTTACAACGATCCCTATATCGTGGAGCAGATGTTTAGAAAACATGAAGACGAGATATCAATGTTGATCCTGGAACCTATCTTGCTGAATAGTGGATGTATTCTACCTAAAAAAAATTACTTGAGAGATCTTAGAAAAATTACCCGGGAAAACGATGCGCTCCTTGTATTTGATGAAGTGAAGACCGGTTGCAGAATCGGACCAGGCAGTGTTAGTGAGATTTACAAGGTGAAACCTGATATGGTAGTTCTAGGGAAAGCTATCGGTGGGGGTTTGCCCCTTGCTGCCTTCGGAGGCACGAAAAAAATAATGGAAAAGATAGCTCCAATCGGTAAAGTCAGGCATTCGGGTACATATTTCGGGAATCCCTTGTCTGTGGCAGCAGGGCTGACGTGTCTAAGAGATATCATGAATCGTCGGGCGTATGCATACATGAACCGGCTTGGAAAAGAACTTCTCGATGGCGTCAAAGATGTAGTTTCGGATTCAGGTGTTAAAGCAACAGTGTCTGGAATAGGTTCTGTGGGAATTATTTTCTTCAACGATGCCTTACCAGTAGATTATCGTTCTGCTGTAATATCCGATCAAGAGCTATGGTACAAATACTGGATAAGTATGATAAACGAGGGCGTATTAATTTCCGGAAATACCTGGCACCAAACTTGGTTCGTTTCAGTTGCACACACCAATGAAGACATCACGAGAACCATTAATGCCGTTCAAACCGTGTTATCTACTTTACCGAAAAAATCTTGAGGAGTCCCCTGCATCTAGTCAGATCCCCTTATCTCGGTATATAAGTTATATATAATATCGGCTGCAAAATATTTTTATGAAATATAAGGAGAGACAGAGAATAATATCCAAATCACCAATATCATTTAAATATTTGAAGCTGTTCAACGCCGTTGCGGGAACGTTGCATTTGGTTCAAGGCATTATCATGCTGAGTTTGGGTCTCCTAGTGGGTTGGATCCAGTACATATACACCTTTTATCCTAAAATTTAATTATCACCAACCTGCCACACGGCCTTCAGGCTACCCCAAACCCTCAGGTATTTTTCACTATAACTAGCCTCGTGGTGATTCTCGTCTCGTTTCCCCTGATATCCGCTGCGGCCCATTTTACTATAGCCTTCATAAGGAACGAAAGCTATAACGAGATCTTAAGAAAGGCTTCAACCCATACCGTTGGTACAAATATGCATTTTACAGCTCAATAAAGATAACTTTGATTGCAGTGTTTCTGAGCGTTTGGGACTTCTGGTCGCTAGTGATGATTTTTGTGCTGAACGCAATGACGATAATGTTCGGCTATCTGACGGAGCTGGTAAATCAGAAAACAGACAGGACGAACTGGTCACCTTACATCCTGGGTTGCATTTCCGGAGTAATTACGTGGATTGTTATCTTCTCCTATTTCGTGGCCGCCGTTGGGTCTACAGGATTGAACCCTCCTACATTCGTTTACATAATCCTCGGCATATACTTCATTCTCTACAACATCTTTGCGCTTAACATGGTCCTGCAGTATAAAGGAATCGGAGGCTGGAGAAACTATTTGTATGGCGAGCGAATCTACATAATTCTAAGTTTCGTGGCTAAGATAACCTTGGTTTGGTTAGTTTTCGTCGGAATATTTGCACAGTTCTGAAACGTAACCTTTGTCAAATACCTATTTTTATGAGACCCTCACGATGATCTCGTTCCTGCGCATGTAAACGGACTTTCGCCCTATACTAAATAGAGCTTTCATCAATCACGCGCTCCTCGGGCGCTTTTTTGGGCCTTTTTTTCGCGGATTTGGTAGCCATATGGTGTCGAATTCAGGCGGGCCCACTGCTTACAGATGTACGGCCACGTTTTTTGAAGTGTTTGGCTCCATAATCAATATTTTTGTCTTGGGGCAAACTAATTATCTCATTTTAGCTAAGTTTATTTGGTAATTTATTGTTAATTAAAAAGGGCAACCTCGAGGTAAGTGTTGGAAAGGCTGTTGGGCATATACTCGAGGATCATTTAATTTCTGCCAAAAAAAGGTTGTGGATTATATCTCCCTGGATTTCTCCTGAATACGCCGATTTGGCTCTGAAGAAATCAGAAGAAGGAGTTGATGTGCAAATCGTTACAACGAACGATTACGGCAACAATAAACACAGACAATCCTTAACCAAATTGTTTGAGGAAAAAATGGAGACCTTTCAAGAAGGGAGACTGGGATTCAAAGTGATGGCAATAATACTAACATTTTTCGGATTATTATTAGCGGGAGCAATATCCTCCATTATGATAGTGATTTTAATTATTGTTCCTTTTATTTACCGCAGTAAAATTACTAGGACTAGGTATTATTGTGTCCCTAAAATTGGGGAAGACAAGATGATAGTATATGACCGATACAACAGGTTCACCCATAGCAAGTTTTACATAATCGACAATATCGGTGCTGTGGGATCAGCTAATCTCACTCGTTCTGGCCTCTGGAAAAATGTCGAGGTTTTGGTCATAATGAAAGACAAAAAAATAGTTTTTAAACTCGGGGAAACGTTTCAAACCCTGAAAACACACCCTATGATGAAAAGAATCTCATCGGAAGATATCGGCTGGAATATTTTTTCATCCCTACAAAAAAGCTAACCATTTTTAATATCTTTACGCGCTTATTTTAATCTCAGCAAACCTACAAATCTGATCTAACACAGAAGAGGTTTGCAAAAATCGCCAGTTCTCTTTTCTAAAACCATATTTGTCTTTGCGCAGTTGCGCATCCTTTTTCATTGAAACAATACTTAAACCGAGATGCACACGATATATGTCTGGTGAAAGCTATTATTCCAGAATTATTTGCTATTTGTGCAGCGGTATGTTGGAGCTTGATAGTTATACTAATTAGGAAAGGTCTTTTAACTTTAACAACTCCTGCAGGTCTCATCGTAAATTTGTGTGTTGCTACAATTACTCTGTGGTTATTTGCAATCATTTTCACGCCATCTCTAATTTTGAATTCGGAAGCCATCATGTTTCTTGTTTTAGGGGGGATATTTGGGGAATTTCTTGGAGTATACGTACTCTATGCGAGCATCCGTAGAGTAGGGGCAGCGATAACTGGGTCGCTAGTTGGCATTCATCCCTTATTCTCATCACTTTTAGCCATAACTTTCATCGGGGAGAAAATTACCTTATTAATTTTTCTAGGAACTATATCAATCATCATAGGCGTAGGAATAATTTCTAGAACCGGGGATGGACATCGATGGAAATTTAGAAAATTATATCTATTCATTCCTATTTTAGCAGGTTTGTTTTGGGGATTGGCGGACACGGTTAGAAAGCTTGGCATAGATTTACAAAATGCCCCATTTCTGGCAGCGGCAATAGGGGTTTCAGCTGCTCTAGTATGTCTCACCTTAATTTTAGGTTACAGAAGAGAAATTTCGTTCCCGATTAAAGAGAAAGGGTCTAGATACTTCGTAGCAACGGGTTTAATCATGAGTTTAGGTATCGTGGCCCTTTTTTTAGCGTTAAGATTGGGTACGGTTATAGTGGTAGCCCCCTTGGTTAGTACATCTCCTTTATTCACCCTTCTTTTTTCCCATGTATTTTTGAAGGGAGTTGAAAAAGTTACTCCCTCTCTTGTTATCGGTGCAGTCGTTATTGTCTTTGGGAGTGCATTAGTGGCAATAGGTTAAGGGAGATAGTTAAAAAACGTCGGTCAAGAGCCTAATAGTAAATAGGAAAAAACAATAATCTTATTCGAACATCATCAAAGTAAGTTGATCCTATTTAGAGCAACAAGATCGATGGATGCTATAAAAATAGCTGTAGTACAACCAAAATATTACAAAGGAAATGAAGATTATGTGGCCGTATATATTAACAAATTTAAACCTTTTTGGTTCTGACGAGTTTGCCTAAATAATTCAACAAATGAAAGAATAGACTATATCGAAATACCCCACGTGGAGTGTGCTACGAAACCACGTGAGGAGATTACGAAACCTCACGCAAGTGAGATAACATAACCTTGAGCATATGGTTTTCCCGATATTTATTGTTATTAATTACTGATATTTGATTTTGCTTCGAAGCTACAGCGTATTGGTTGGGTTCATTTGAGCGACCTTCACTCGATTTATGGCGTTTTTTTGGCGGTCCAACTGTTGAGGTACCTGAGGCATATGGCTTTAAGGCTCTAAAAAACTGATTAATTTATCATAGTGTCCATAGGTGTTTAAGATGTTGGCCGATAATATTCAAAACTCAACTAACGAAGAACTCCAAGAAAGCGTTGATGTGTTGAGGAAGAAGTTAGAGGAGAAAGCGAAGCTCGCGAAAGATAGGTTGGATCAGTTGAGATATCTCCAAGCCGATTTTGAAAATTACAGGAAGAACTTCGAGAGGGTTAGAGAGAGCTTAATTGGATTGGCAAACGAGGACCTTATCAGCGATCTTTTGGTCGTTGTGGATGACTTCGAGAGAGCGCTTTCGGCCATGGAGGAAAGCAATGATAAAGATGGGGTTATGATGGTTTACCGTAACTTCCTCAAGATTTTAGAGAATAAGGGACTGAAACCGATTGAGACATCTGGAAAGAAATTTGACCCAAACTTGCACGAGGCCCTGAGTAGGGAAGCATGCGAAGAGAACGATGGACTTATTTTAGGGGAACTTCAAAAGGGTTTTATGCTAAAGTCAAAAGTCATTAGGCCATCGAAGGTAAAGATATCGGAGAAACTTGGAGTGGGTGAAGAGAATGGCTAAGGAGAAGATTATAGGCATAGACCTCGGGACGTCCAATAGCGAGGCAGCCGTTATATTAGGCGGTAAGCCGACGATAATACCCTCAGCCGAGGGGGCCACCGTCGCTGGGAAGATGTTCCCGTCAGTCGTAGCTTTCACCAAGGACGGTCAACTGCTTGTTGGTGAGCCGGCCCGGAGACAGGCCGTTTCTAATCCTGATGGCACTCCAATGCCCGCCAAAAGGAAGATGGGTACCGATTACAAGTACAGAATCTACGGAAAGGAATACACACCTCAGCAGATATCAGCCTTTCTCCTCCAGAAGATCAAACGGGACGCTGAAGCATTCTTAGGCGAGAACGTGAAAAAGGCTATAATAACCGTTCCTGCTTACTTTAACGATAACCAGCGGACTGCAACGAAGGACGCCGGGGCTATCGCTGATTTGGAGGTTGTGCGGCTAGTCAACGAGCCTACAGCCGCCTCCATGGCTTATGGCCTGGAGAAAGAGGGTGAGTATAAGATACTCGTCTTCGATCTCGGAGGCGGTACCCTCGACGTCACTCTCATGGAATTCGGCGAAGGTACGTTTACTGTTCTCTCAACCTCGGGTGACACGCAACTGGGCGGCACAGATATGGATAACGCCATAGTTGACTGGGTATGTGACGAGTTCAAGAAGCAGGAGGGGCTCGACCTGAGAAAGGATAAGATGGCAACCCAGAGGGTGATGGAGGCCGCCGAGAGGGCAAAGATAGAGCTGTCCACGGTCATAGAGACCGACATCAACCTACCCTATGTAACAGCGGACAGAGAGGGACCGAAGCACCTCTCCCTCAAGCTGAGCAGATCCAAGCTAGAACAGTTGGTTGAACCTACAATAGAAAAGTGCATCCATCCTGTAGATCAGGCACTCACCGACGCTAAGTTAACAAAGGATGATATCAAGAAGGTAATTCTCGTCGGCGGACCAACTAGGATGCCGATAGTTCAAAAATTCATTGAGGAAAAGATTGGCAAAACGGTCGAGCGTGGTATCGACCCGATGGAGTGCGTGGCTATTGGAGCCGCGATACAGGGGGCGATACTATCCGGGGATATCAAGGATATGGTGCTCCTGGACGTTACGCCGTTGACGTTGGGAATCGAGACCTTGGGCAGTGTCATGACTTCGCTGATAGAAAGGAATACTACAATCCCAACAAGGAAGAGTCAGATATTCTCGACGGCGTCCGATTCTCAGACAGCAGTCACCGTGCACGTTTTGCAGGGAGAGAGGCCAATAGCTGCGGACAACGTAAGCCTGGGCCAGTTCAACTTGCTTGGGATACCGCCTGCACCTCGCGGAGTTCCGCAGATAGAGGTTACATTTGACATAGATGCCTCAGGCATTATGAACGTCTCGGCGAAGGATTTGGGGACAGGAAAGGAACAGAAGATGACCGTCACCGCATCGACCAAGTTGCCCAAAGACGAGGTCGAAAGGATGATCAAAGAGGCCAAAGAGCACGAAGAAGAGGACAAGAATCGGAGGGAGGAGACAGAAGTCAGAAACAACACTGACGCTCTGATCTACACCACGGAGAAGACCGTCTCTGAGATTGGGGACAAACTAAGCAAGGAGCACAAGGAGAAAATCGAGTCGGCTCTAAAGGATGCGAAGTCTTCAATCCAAGGCACGGACTTGAGCAAGATTAAGCAGGAGGGCGAAAAGCTTCAGAAGATCTTACATGAGGCCGGTGCTTCAATATACCAGGAAGCCGCGAAAAACCAAGCTGATGAGCAAGCGAAGCAAAAATCTGGGTCAAGTGAACCAATGGAAGGGAAGGATAGGTCGAATGATGGCCAAGAAAACGTGGTCGATGCTGATTTTAAGGTCGAAGAGTAGTCCTAACTCGCTGATATTATGACAAAGAAAAGGGACTATTACGAGGTCCTTGGAGTTAGTAGTGCTGCATCTAAGGACGACTTAAAAAGGGCTTTCAAACAGTTGGCCCGAAAATACCACCCGGACCTAAACCCAGGCGATAAGGCTGCTGAGGATAATTTTAAGGAGATAAACGAGGCCTTTCAGGTTCTCAATAATCCCGAGAAGAAGTCTCGGTACGACCAGTTTGGTCACGCTGCCTTCAGGCCAGAAGACGTCTCCGGGTTCAGGACCTCCGGCTTTGAAGATCTTTTCAGGAACTTCGGATTTGCCGATATCTTCTCTGGCTTCGGCAGGGAGACGAGGGGAAGAGAGGGTGCTGACTTTAGGTACGAGTTACAGATTTCACTGGGAGATGCATATCGCGGCCTGAGTACCAAAATAGAAATACCAAATTTCGTGAAATGTTCAACCTGTGGAGGGACGGGTGCAAAATCCGGTTATTTTAAAGACTGTAAGGCTTGCAACGGGACGGGAGAAATTAGGAGGGTTCAAAGGAGCGCCTTCGCACACGTCGTCAACATTGGCCCATGTGGCAAATGCGGCGGAATGGGCAAGGTTACGACCAAGCATTGCGATACGTGCCACGGTGAAGGTAAAGTGAAGAAAATTAAGAAAATCGATATTAAAGTACCAAGGGGCATCGGCAACGGACAGTATCTCAGGGTCGCTGGCGAAGGGGGTCTAGGAGAAAACGGAGGCCATCCTGGAGACCTTTTCATAGTCATAAACATAAAGAACCACGAAATCTTCGACCAGCACGATGGTAACCTATTCTGCAAGACCTCTATAGATTTGGGGACCGCTCTTCTTGGGGGCGAGATCGAGGTACCCACTCTAACAGGGAAAGCTCGATTAAGAATCCCGCGGGGAACGCAGAGCCACACTGTCTTTAGATTGAAGGGGCAGGGCATGCCGCTTGTAAATTCCAACCAGTTTGGAGATCAGCTAGTCAATGTTATTGTCAAAATACCTGAGAAGATTTCGGGGAAACAAGAACCTCTCCTGAAGGAGTTACTTTCCAAGAAGAAGGTGGAAACGGAGAAAGGGTTCTTCGATAAACTAAGGGAACACCTGTGACGAATAGTCGTAAAATGTTTGAGGGGACCCGGATTTGAACCTTAAAATATAATCGATGCAAAAATTTGAAAAACTGTAAGTCTAACATAGTTTTTAAGAAAACGAATTACCTTTATTTCCAATACCTTTCGATATTATAGATGTTTAAAAAAATCCTGGGAAGGGTTAGACACTTAAAAATGAAATCACTATGAGAAATCATGGAAATAAATTTGAAAAATAAGAAAGCAGTTATTTTCGACATGGATGGCGTCTTGACGGAAACTGCCACCTATCACGCCGCAGCTTGGAAGCATATTTTCGATGAGTATTTCGAGAAACGTGGTCTCCAACGGGGGAGTAAGCCTCAGCCTTTCAATTCCAACGTTGATTATCACAGATATGTTGATGGCAAACCGCGCTACGATGGGGTGGATAGTTTCCTTAAATCTCGGTTGATTTCGCTACCCATGGGCAATGAAAGCGATACTCCGGATAAAGATACCGTGTGTGGTCTGGGAAACGGGAAGAACGAATACTTCCTCTCGCTATTGAAAAGGGAGGGTGTAAAGGCCTACCCATCCTCAATAAAATTCGTTCATAAGATAAAATCAATGAATATTCTAGTTGCGGTAATCTCTTCGAGCCGTAACAGCGCTCATGTGCTGAGATCCGCCAATATCCAAGATGTATTCGATGTAAAGGTCGACGGAATTGACGCCGCGAAACTCGGCCTGAGGGGCAAACCTGATCCAGCTATTTTTCTCGAAGCAGCTAAAAGGCTCAACGTAGATCCCGAGCGCGCGGTGGTCGTCGAGGATGCATTGGCCGGAGTGGAAGCAGGAAGGCGAGGAAAATTTGGACTTGTGATCGGAGTCGACCGATGGGGGCACGCCAGAGAGCTTAAAGAAAAAGGTGCCGATATTGTAGTAAAAGACCTATCTGAGTTAGGAACAGTAGATAAAATTTAATCAGGGGGTATTATTTGGGTATCTGGTCGTTAAAGTATGAAGGTTTCAATCGCAATAAAGAGCGCCTGCGGGAGGCCCTTTGCACGCTCGGAAACGGATACTTTGCTACCCGTGGTGCCGCTCCAGAGTCTGAGGCCAGCGATACGCATTATCCAGGTACATACGTAGCCGGCTGTTTCAACCGATTAAAGTCTAAGGTGTCGGGACAGATATTCGAAAATGAAAGCATGGTAAATGTGCCCAATTGGCTCCCCCTGACATTTCGGCTGAAAGGTGGAAAATGGTTCGATTTAGCAAAGATAAAGCTTATAGACTATCGCCAGGAGCTAGATTTGCGCAAAGGCGTGCTAACTCGTTTCCTTCGCTTCAAAGACAAATGGGGCCGGAGAACTAGGGTCATTCAAAGGCGTTTTGTACACATGGAAAATCCACACCTAGCCGGCTTGGAGACAAAATTAAAAGCTGAGAACTGGTCCGGATGCATAGATATCAAATCCGGATTGGATGGAAGGGTGACCAACTCTGGCGTCGATAGATATCGCAATCTAAATAACAAACATCTGGAATCAGTCCAAAGTTCAGCTGAAGAAGAGGTTATTTATTTACAGGTGCAAACCAATCAGTCCCATATCAGAATCTCGGAAGCAGCGAGAACCCGTCTCTTCCGATCTGGAGAACTAGTTGAGGTCAAACGACACGTCGCGGATAAATCCGGTTTCATAACACAGAAATTCTCAGTAGATCTAAGACATGGAGAGGAAGTTACTATTGAGAAGATTGTCTCTCTCTTCACTTCCAAAGACACCGCTATATCTGAAAGCGGGTTGGAAGCTCGAAATGAAGTCCTCCGGGCAGAAAGTTTCGAAAGATTACTCGAGCGCCATGTTTTGAACTGGAAACATATCTGGCGAAGCTGTCGAATTTCTTTAAAAGGTAGCGCGCGGTCGCAGATGATACTTCTCCTACATGTATTTCATCTACTTCAGACTGCATCACCAAATTCTATAGACCTAGATGTGGGAGTTCCTGCACGAGGACTCCACGGAGAAGCATATCGCGGTCATTACTTTTGGGACGAGTTGTTTGTCTTCCCATTTTTTAATATCCGCTTTCCAGACATCTCCCGTGCCCTTCTGATGTACCGGTATCGTCGTCTTTCACAGGCTCGCTGGGAAGCTAAGCGCGCTGGTTTTCGCGGAGCTAGCTACCCTTGGCAAAGCGGCAGCAATGGCCGGGAAGAGACCCAAAAATTGCATTTGAACCCCCGCTCCGGACGCTGGACACCGGATTATTCACATCTGCAACGCCACGTTAACGTCGCTATTGCTTACAGCGTATGGAAATATTATCAGGCTACTGGAGACTTAGCCTTCTTATCTAACTTTGGAGCCGAGATTATACTTGAGATCGTGCGGTATTGGGTAAGTAAGGTCAAGTACAATCCAACGCTTGACCGCTTTGAAATAACCAGGGTAATGGGTCCAGACGAATATCATGATGGTTATCCGGATTCAAAAAGTCCAGGGCTCAACAACAACTCATACACAAACCTCATGGTGGTTTGGACGCTTTGTCGAGCGCTGGATCTGTTGGAACTGCTTCCAGAGGAAAGCCGACAGGTTCTAAAAGAAAAGTTAAATTTAAAACATGAAGAGCTGGAAAAATGGCTCGATATCAGCCGAAAGATGCTTATCGTTTTTCATGACGACGGTATCATCAGCCAATTCGAGGGATACGAGCGATTGAAGGAGTTTGATTGGGATAAATATCTGAAAAAATATGGAGATATTCAGAGACTCGATCGGATTCTCAAGGCCGAGGGTGACAGTACCAATAACTACAAGCTATCAAAACAAGCGGATGTATTAATGCTTTTCTACCTTCTCTCGGCGGAAGAACTGCGACAGTTGTTCGGTCGCCTATCATATCATTTTGAATACGATACCATCCCTAAGAACATAAAATACTACTTGGCGAGAACTTCTCACGGTTCCACATTGAGCAGATTGGTTCATTCATGGATATTGTCTCGATCTCATCGAGAGAAGTCTTGGAAGCTGTTCAAGGAAGCTTTAGAGAGCGATATCTCCGATATCCAGGGAGGTACGACTTCTGAGGGAATTCACCTGGGGGCCATGGCGGGCACGTTGGATTTGATTCAGCGCTGTTATACCGGAATCGAAACTCGCGATAATATTTTATGGCTTGACCCCGTTTTGCCTAAGGAATTGAGGCAGTTGTTACTTGACATTTGTTATAGAGGCCATTGTCTCCAGATCCATATTTCTAAAAATAATCTTGTGATAATCGCGCACAAGCACGGCCCCCCGCCCATCAAAATTGGTTACGGGAAAAAAGTTGTCGAGATAGGGCCGGGAGAAACCGTAGAATTCGAGTTATTATAGCCCATAAGTTCTAGCATTTTATCCGAAATTTAAAAAAACAAACCTAACGAGGTGATTAAAGTTACACTGACTAATAAGTAGCAATATTGTTATTTTTTTTATTATAGCCTTCACTTTTTTTAATTTTCTATTCTGTTTTTAATTTTGTTGCTTAAATACACAACTCTCTGATTTTCGGAACTTAAACTTAGACTGTTTCCTAGAATAAATACTCTCCAAACCAGTTAAGAAACCCTGGCCAGTTTCTTTTCAAACATGGCCATTTTAGATTGACCTCGTGGGACTAAATCCTGTACACTTTCCTCGCATTTTCTCCAAGGATTTTCTTGAGCTCCTCATCACTTATTTTAAACTTGATTCCTTTTTCCTCGGCGAGATTGTTAATATTCTTAATGGTTTTGGTAAAGGTTGCAGTCCATGGATTCTCCGACCCGTACATAAGCCTGTCAAAGCCGCACATATACTCGAACTTCTTCATTGCCTCGATTAAAACTTCGGGTGGAAATGCCCCCCAATAGGCTATGTCTGCATACCAATGCCTGTGTTTCATCAGCAAGCAGAGGCATTCATCAACCCATGGGAAGCCGAGATGCGCGACGATTACCTTCATCTCGGGAAATTTTATCCCAACGTCGTCTAGTAAGTAGGGCATTTGATACTTCATCGGTGCGTTGGTTGTTCCAGTGTATCCCATATGGAAATGAACTGGTATATCAAGATCTATAGATTTTTCGTAGATCGGAAACAGCCTCTCATCTCTAGGATCGAAATGATCATATGTGGGATAGAGTTTAACAGCGCGCATATCCCATTCCTTAACGCATTTCTCTAGGCCCTCCCGAGCCTCGTGTATATCTCTTAATGGATCGAAACTACAAACACCTACAAATCTGTCCGGATTTTTCTTTACGACATCCAACACATATTCGTTGGAGGTGTAACTAGATCCTGTGTTGTATGGATATGGCCTCCTGTGATCGCTTGCCATGACACACGCAACATCGACGCCGCCTTGGTCCAAGTCCGCAATTAAGCGTTCGATCGGATCTTTTGCATAACGTACTTTTTTGTCGGGGATGTTAGGAAATCCCGCATATAGCTCATCTATCCACCACTTTTGGAACTGTTTTCCCAGTTCACCAACATGAACGTGTACATCTACGATCATTTTATCAATCTTAGTTTCTCAGTTTGTCATAAATACATTAAGACTGTTAGCAGATCTAAATATGAATTGTTATTGTGGACAAGATGGATCCAAAGGCGATTTGGTATAATATAAACTCGCTTGATTTAAGATTGATCTGGACCCAATTATTTTTTCCCTTTCCCAACATGACATGCCTTTATGCACATGCCACAGCTAAAGTGGCCGTAAATCGGCTCTAAAACTTTGTAAACGTGATGATAACACTTGGTCTTATCTATAGCCCATCCTTTCATCCTATCGAAACTCTCAGCGCCCCTCAAAGCGTTCACGGGACAATACTCTTGGCAAGCATAGCATAAGTCGCAGAGGTGCTCATCAAGAAGCGGGTCTGGCATAAACTCGGCGTTGGTAACTATAGCTCCCACCAGTACGCGGGGACCATATTCAGGGGTCAGTAATAGGTTATTCAACCCAAACTCTCCAATTCCCGAGGCCACGGCCGCATGCCTTAAGGAAAGGTCCCCTCGAAGAATATTAAGATCATCTCCTTGGAGAAATGGTAATGCCGAGAATCATTTATCCTCGAGCGTATTGGCCACCTCATAGAGGGAGTTATTTAGCCTCACGATTGCAGCACTGTTGGCATTCACGTACTCTCTGCGACTTTTGGGCAGGCCTTCAACAGAAGAATAGTTCATACGAACCGCTGCGGCGATTATGTATTTTGCGTCTGGTAAATAGTCGGTTGGTTTATGACCGGGTGGTGCCTCATTCATTCTTTCTACGGGCCCTACTCCTACTAAATCGGATCCACTAAATCTCGCCAGCTCTTTAAGTTTATCTTTCTCAGTCTTCATGGTTAAAAATTTCATCATCTTATTTTAAATAGTTCACCTATGATGTACTCGTCATGCTTGCCTGATCCATTATCGATGTTGTCGCCATCTGAAACAGAGCTACTATCAAGGCACCAGGTACGGCTATTCCCCTTATCCTACGCACCCGGCTGGCCCCCCTAAATATACCCAAACCCCACAGAGCCCTCTATATAACGCTATTTTGCGATTTCGAAAACGGTTGGTTATCCGATAGAAATTTAAATTAGCCGCATCTGTAACGAAAACATTTTTTTGTAAAGTACGACCTATATTAGTTTGGGCAGATGCATAAATTAGTCGAATTTTTACGTGTGAAACCTTAATAGTCCTGGTTCTAATCTTTATATGATCCCGCGGTAACTCAGCCTGGTGGAGTGGTCGGCTGTAGACCCATGTTGAAACCGACAGGACGTTCGTCTAACGACGATCCCGGGAGATGTCGCCGGTTCAAATCCGGCCCGCGGGACCATTATAAAAAAAAGAATAAAAAAAACTAGCCTAGAATCAAATCCATTATACGATACTTTGTTTCCAATTAAAGGGCGAGATAATCGACCCATGTTTTACATTTTCCCTTAATACTGATTACAAATCATTTTGGGGCAGTTTCTCACCCATCTGGAGCGCCGAACTTTCCAAAGAGATAATGGGAAAGTGCGGAGACACCGAATGCCGGCAGGCTAGCTCCCACTGCTGGGAATTGGCTACTGATCGAGAAATAGGTTATCAAACCAATAAACCACGAGATGATGGCCTTAATTTTAAACCCTGCCGACTTGTCATGGAACTCTCCGATGGAATAATTTTGTTTTCTCACCAAAATATAGTCTGAAAAAAGTACCCCCAGCAGCGGTATGAAAAGCGCGCCTATCATCAAGAGAAAGTATTCATATTGCATCAGCGGTACCGTAGTAGCCAAAATCATGCCCGCTATAGTAACCAAAGTTATGAATTTCCATTGCTTTAGCTTGGGGAAGACGTTTTGAGAGGAAACTGCCGCGGAGTAGATATCCGCGAATGCATTATCAGTTTCGTCAACCAATATAAGAATCATCGCTAGGGAGCCAAGTAATAGTGCTAGAATTGAGGAGACGATATCTTTTGCGCCTAAAACCACGATTAAAGAAGCGCCCATAAAATAGAACCAAGTGTTGGAAATCGTATATCCTGAGAAAGTTCCCAAGAATGATCCCTTATCGCTTTTCGAAAAACGATTATAGTCAGAGACTAAAGGCCACCAGGATATGGGCATTGCAATTACCAGATCTAGCGCGAGCAAAAATGGGAGTGAGCCATCACCTGGGGAAAATAGTGAAACCACGAAGTTCGGAGCAGAGACAATTTGGAAGGTTATCCAAATTGCAAGGCCATAGATAATCCAGACTGCGAACTTTTCGAGCCATTTTCTTATTACTATTAAGGGACCACCTATCGCAAGCATCCCGCAGAAGATGCCAAATATGGCTACCCAGAAGTAGCCGGTAAATCCCCCTAAGAACGGTCCAGAGATAATACTTGCGGCTTGGCTCATGATCATTATTTCAAAAGATGTCCAACCCACTAGCTGAACGATATTAAAGAAAGTAGGGATGAAAGATCCCTTTTTTCCTAGAACCGCACGAAGGCTGACCATGGTCGATATTCCATATTTGCTCCCGATTAGACCGGCTGAGGCTAAAAGGAGGCTGCCCAGTATAGATCCCAAAATAGAAACGATGAAAACCTCAATCAGGCTTAAACCAGGTACCAGCAGAGACCCTGCTAAAAAAACAAGCAACCCAACACCCAAACTCGACCACAGGACAAAGTAGTCAAAAAAACGAAGAGTCTTTACCGTTTTCGGGATGGGATCCGGACCCCACTCAGGAGGGAACGAAACGGAACTTGGCCCCATTTTTTTAGATTTAGATTTTTTATTTGACGGCATTAAATTCCTCCATGAATCTTATCCAGATGTGGTAATAGGGTTCGATTGCAATCCTGGCATCTTTTCAACTCGTTACCTAGAGACTCCCGACCATTTAAAAGAAAACGGTTTAACATGTTATAAATCTTGTGAATTCTTGGAGGTATTTTTAACGCTCAGGTTTTTAAAGAGTTAAGCTAATTTTCTATAGGTTGGCGGCCAAAGCGGTGGGGAAACACCCGGTCTCGTCAGATCCCGGAAGTTAAGCTCACCAGCGATTCGGGGTGTACTGTTGTGCGAGAGCCAATGGGAAACCCGGGACGCTGCCAACCACTCAATTTTCCACCGTATAGCCTCGATGTTTAGCAATTTTCTTTCTGAGTTATTCTATTCTCGATTTATGTGGATATTAGAAACTAAGATTGGACAAACTGACGACATGACTATGCCATTTAAGTCACAAGTTTTTTTAAGTAAAACCTGACCCACCCGAATGCAAATATTGACCCAAATATATTCGCGATAACTATACCTAGCCAGACGCCAGTAAGTCCCGCCTTAAAACTAATGGCGAATACCAAGGCTAAAAGTGGCATTAGAAAGAGATTTCTGAAGATGGTTACGATGACCGCGTTTACACCCCTTTCGGTCCAGAAAAAAACCGATGATGAGAGCATCCCCAACGATGCTGTTGGATAAAAGAGGCATAACATCCTAAGAAAAAATATCATGTCTGGAGTGATGTCTGCCGAAAGTTCGAACCTCGTAAATATGGCTGCAATTTAAGGCGCCAAAATGAAGATACCACCGCGATGGCAGACTCGATGATTAAGCCAATCTTCACCGCATACATATGGGAAAGATTCACTTTAT
Organism: Hadarchaeota archaeon (SeqCode); assembly: GCA_964343275.1. Lineage (GTDB taxonomy): Archaea > Hadarchaeota > Hadarchaeia > Hadarchaeales > Hadarchaeaceae > Hadarchaeum. Next base: position 9,265 of record CAYFIY010000013.1, on the reverse strand, counting down.
CGAACGAGCGGGCGCCAAATGCAGCGCCACTAACGGAAATAACGGCGGTTGAGATGCCTACTAAAGGTAAAATGGATATATTTCCCACCCGCCACCCTGTGGTATATATTGCAACGCCGTCGGTTTTTCCCGATGTTGCCAATACGAGGATAACTTTTATTACAATCGTGGATAGCGAATGGAAATGTGAGATATCGAGGCCGGCAAACCTACCCTAAAAAATATCCCTAACAATCTCCTTGTTGAATTTGAAACATTTGAACTTGAGCGACACGTATGTGTCCCTTTTAAAAAATAATCAATTTATATTGATGATGGTGCTCACGCCTAAAGACAAAATAGTATCCAAGCAGCACCTGCAACGACTATCACCATGATGTAAATAAAAATGGTATCTAAAATCATAATTTAAAACAGACCCAAAGGTTATAGCATACATCGCTCTTTTCACGTCGCCTTCGGCTCTAAGAATGGCGTTGCTCATGTTTGTAAAGAAAATGAATATTGTGCCAGCAAGATAATCTTTCCATATGCTGTGACTAAATTTATTATCTCGATTGCCCCCATGAGAACAAAAAAGTTTTTCACCAAACAAAACAAGCGGGACGGAAAAACCTATGGTAAATATAAGTATCATGATTATCGAGTGAACTGCGACGCTATCGGCACTTCCCTTATCCCCTGCTCCAATTATCCACGATATAGCTGAACCAGAACCAACTCCCTAGCCGGCTGAAATCGCGATAGCCATGAATAAAAGTGAAAAGACAAATCCAATCGCAGCTAGTGCGTCTACTCCAAGTCCAGAAATCCAAATCGCATCGACGAGGTTATAAATAGTTTGCACCAGCATAGCCACGATAATCGGTACAGGAAACTTCCTAATCGCCTGCTAAGGCTCGCCGAGGATTATTTTAACCCATTCGGTTTCATGCTTTCGAATTGGTAAACCGGAAACATCGCCCCTACTATTTATTTTGGTGGTCTCCGAATTATCATAATTGTTCTCATGAGGCCATAATCGTATTCTGCACGGACAGGGAACGTATGTAACAGTCTGGTGTGTCAGACTAATAACTTTAAAGAGTGGGGGAAACTTAGTAGCTCTCGGGCCCTGGTGGTGTAGCCCGGTCTAATCTGAGTGTCAATAAACCTTGGAGGCCAAACATGGAGCCCTGTCGAGGCTCCGCCCCGGGTTCAAATCCCGGCCAGGGCGCCTTCATCTTAAAAAAAAGGCCCCTTCCAAAATGATGAGGTCAGACCCTTGATAAATACGCTCACCGAAAACAATATTTAACCAAAACACAACATCATCTGGCAGGCGATTTTGGTGTTTAGATGAAAATAGAGCTTAAAAAACTGGATGGCGACGAGATGGAGTTCATATTGTCTGGCTCAACTCCAGCCTTTGCGAATGCCCTACGTCGAGTTGCTGCGAATTACATTCCGACCATGGCTATCGACGAAGCTGAAATCAAGATCAACGGATCCGCGATGTACGACGAGATAATAGCTCACCGGCTAGCCATGGTGCCACTACGGACTCCCGTCAAGGGATATCTCCTACCTGAAGCATGTGGTTGCCGAGAGGGTCGGTGTACCAAATGCAGCGTGGAATTGGCACTTAAGCAAGATGGACCTGGAGTTGTGCTAACTGAGTCCCTAAAGTCCTCCGACACTGAGGTCACGTCCGTCTCTAACTCGATTCCCATAGTAAGTCTTGCAAAAGGGCAAAATCTAGACCTTGTGGCCATCGCGCGCCTAGGTCTGGGAAAGGAACATGCGAGGTGGCAATCAGGTATTATTGCCTATAAGTACATGCCAATGCTGGAGTTCGACCCCAAACTATGCGATGCCTGCGGCGAATGCGTCAAGGCGTGTCCAAAGGAAATTTTGGAAGACGTAGACGGCAAGATCATCGTGAAAAACATAGCCCTTTGCAATATGTGCAAGTCCTGTATGGAAAAATGTCCATCAAGGGCAGTGAAAGCATCGGGAGATCCCACTAAATTCATCTTCAAGGTGGAGTCATCTGGCACACTCCCCCCAGAGCAAATCATACTCAAGGCAATAACGGTCCTCCAGAGCAAATTAGAAGAATTCAACCAACTATTTAAAAGATCTGATTTTTAAATTGATGCGCGAATACTTGCACAGCGCGGGGGTGGCTGAGTATGGTCAAAGGTGCCAGCTTGAGGGGCTGGTCTCTTAGGAGTTCGAGGGTTCAAATCCCTTCCCCCGCACCAATCCTTTTGTCTTTGCAGTCTTCCCCCTAGTGACATAACTCCCCGGTCCTCTCCGTCTCCCCCACTATTCTGAATACCACCCTCGTCAATTTACTTCAATGAGCGAATCTTAATTTCCCGCATGCGCTTTTCGCTTTCCTCTATTCCATTAGTGTTCTTTTTCAATATTCGTCGTAGCAAAACGCCATAAAAACAAGGCTTTTAGTACACGACCGGGCAAAAAAAACCTCTCTGCGCGAGAATGGCAGTTATCCGTTCCTCCCTAGTGTAAGAAAGGTATTCAGAATATCGGGTCTGAAACTCTTACGGATTGACTTATTTTCGCTCATAAACTTCTTTTTTACTGATCGCGTTTTTAGCTCTTCATTCCTTTCCTTACCTAAACTCTCAGTTTTTTTGTTAAGTTAACGGGATCGACGACTGGCCCCTCTTGTTAATATGCCAACTGAAAAAAGTATAATAGTCCCTGTAATATGAAAGTTTTTCGTGGTATGTAATCAAAATATTCATATATATGTCCAAACCTGATTTATTAAGAAGCGAATATTACCGATCGGGGGTGATAAAAATAGTATCCAAGAAAAAATCAAAAAAGGCGGGACAAAATAAAGCGAAAATAAATAAGATCACAAAAAAATCATCAGGATTTGGAAATAGAATCAGAGTCACCAAATTTTTCCATAAAAGTAACAAACGTAGGCGGCTAAAAATTATGCTTATTGGCGGGGGCGATATTGGATTCTCATTAGCAGCAATATTGGAAAAGGAGAGTCAAATCATTATTGTCGAAAATGACCACGATACGGCCGAGGATCTCGCGAACAGAACTAATTTCTTGGTCGTTCAAGGAGACGGCGTAGATCCGAACGTATTAAGAGAAGCCGGCCTTCATGAAACAGATGCATTTGTGGCTGCTACAAATGACGATAAAACTAATTTGATGGGTTGCCAGATAGCTAAAAATGCTGGTGTTAAGAAAATTGTTTCATTTGTAAATTCTCCAAAGAATGAGGCTATCTTTTTACATGCTGGTGTAGCAAACATCGTGTCTAAAGTAGGAAGTGCGATTGTCTCTGCGAAGAAAGCGTTATATGAGAGAATCAACGAAAAAATTGTTCATCTCATAGGTACCGAGGCGCAAATTGTAGAATTACCAATCGGCGACAAAAGCTTACTCATTGGAAAAAAGGCAAAGATCAAGAATACTATAGTCGCAGCCATATTGAGAAAAGGTGGCTCGGAAGTAATTATACCACCTGGAGAGACAACTCTGACATGTGGAGACTCGCTTCTCGTTATAGCGAGGACAAATGATATTCCAAATGTACTTGATAGTTCCGGAGGAAAATGAATTTGCTAGTGCGTTATTTAGGATATATACTCTTAATTTCCTCCATCTTCAGAATTATACCTGTTGTTGCAGCGTTGGTATACAACGAACCTATATTCTATTTTATCCTTAGTGCATTTATTTCCGTAATTTTAGGTCTGTTATTACTATGGACTGGAGATAGAACCAAGAAAGAAGGTAATTTCTTCTCTTTCGGGCAGGCCCTAATTCTAGTTACACTATCGTTTGTTTTATTATCTTTGATTGGTTCTCTCTCCTTTCTAGAATCCTTTAACAACGATGCTCTGGATTCTATCTTTGAATCTGTATCCGGACTGACAACCACGGGCCTGACCGTATATTCTTCTCTGGAAGAGGTGCCAAAAAGTGTTCTACTCTGGAGGGCCGAGATGCAGTGGATAGGTGGATTAGGGATCGTTACCTTCTTTTTGTACATCCTATCTATGAAAAAACAAACCGCCAGCAGAACCATCGCAGAGGCAGAAGAAATTGCCATGTCGAAAACAATTCTTCATCGAGCTCAGGGTTTTTCCGAAGCGAGCAGATCGGTGGTTAGAATATCGTCTGCAATTAAGATATACCTATTTTACACTCTTGTTGGAATTTTGCTGCTTTATTTGACTGGTATGCCTTTTTATGACTCTATGGCTATGACATTCACATCAGTCTCAACGGGAGGTTTCTCTGCAGGTGATATTTTTTATACTAATAATATGCAGTTGATTGTGCTGTCTTTCTTGATGCTAGCGGGAGCAACTTCCTTTCTTGCGCATGATAAGTTATTCCGGGTTAAAATCAAGGAGTTCCTGCGCCACCCAGAAAGTAATATTTTTTTTGTTTTTATCGGAGCGGCAATATTATTAACCTTAACTTCATCGGCTGATCTTAAATTAGTCCTTTTTGAAATTATCTCCGCTTTTACCACTACAGGATACACACTCACTGATATTGCTTCGCTGCCTCAATTATTTATCATGGTCATAATGGTAGGGATGATCATAGGAGGATGTACGCTGAGCACCTCTGGAGGAATGAAAGCATTTCGTTTCTACATAGTACTCAAAGCACCTTTTTGGTTTTTACGAAAGCTTAGTAGTCCTGGCGGGGCAATTATCCCATTTAAATTTAGGAACAATTCCATCTCAGAAAAAACTCTCCTCACGATTCAGATATTTTTTTCTACTTGGATACTTTTGCTCTTATTTGGTACTATCATCCTTATGGTGGTTGGAAATAATTTCTTGGATTCCGCATTTCAAATGACCTCTGCATTGGGAACAGTCGGCTTAAGCACTATAAACCTTGCCACGTTACATTGGGGGGGAAAAATTGTACTTATGCTGGCGATGTTATTAGGACGATTGGAACTATTCCCATTATTGTATATTATAAGAAATGTTTTTAAAAATCGGTGGTAGCACTTGCCTATTGATTTGGCGTTTAGATCCCTTATTTAATATCTGGGAACTAGAAAAAATTTATAGCGATAAACTGACAATATGATCCTACTAGGAATGGTGCTCAACGGCTTTCTTCCAACCGGTCTCTCGCAAAAATAAACCGAAAACCGAAACCAATGTGTATAAAAAGGTGGATATAATGAGGCCGTAGAAAATCAATCCTGTCAAATCACCAACAAATCCAATGATGGTAGGCATGATCGCTGCTCCACTGAATGCGAAAAACAAGACGATAGAATAAGCATACGGAACCGTCTTATGGTCTATCTCGGGATGTTCCATCAAAATTGTGACCGTCGAGAAACTATAAAGGGCATTGAATATGCCGAATAGTCCTATGAAAAGAAAAACCGCAACGGCAGGAATTACTCCAACGAGAGTTATGGTCGCCAAGCTAGTTACGAAAGACAATATGCCCCCCACGATTAAAAATGGCCTTCTAAGACCGATCCTGTCAGATAAGAACCCACCTATAGGCCAACTAAAGATATTGGCCAAATTATAAAATACGACAACAAATGCCGCCAAGGCAATTCCATAACCCCTTTCCATGGTGAGGTAGTCGGGAATCCAAGATATGATGCCTGTGGTCACTCCCATTGAGATAAATAAAACTCCAGCCATTAGTACTACCTCCTTAATTCTGAAAAGTCTAGGTATCCTTGTTCTTAACATTTGGAAATATTTACCTGACTCTCGGTCTGGTTTACCGAGAGGACCCCTACCGAGAAAACCCCAAAGTATGGCTAAAGTAAAGGCAAGTGAGCTGTAGACTAGATACGCCTCCCGCCAGAACGGGGGGGGAAATAGTATCGGTGTCAGAGCAAAATTTAAAGCTATCCCTATAGAAGTACTACTTTCCACGATTGCGTTTACCCGTCCATATTCTTTTTCGGCATACCAAGTCTTTACTATGGGAGTAAAAATCGGTACCGCAAGGATTACCCCAAAACCCATCAGTAACCTCGTAACCAAGGCCGCTGTAAAGTTCGGCGTGAATCCTATAGCATAACCAGTTAGGGCAATTATGATTATTGATAAAAAACCTCCACGTTTGACGCCTATCCTGCTGACGATGGGACCAGTAAACAGAGCGATGGCGGCAGCCGCGATCATTATCGACCCTATAAATAATCCTATCATCCATTGAGAAACATTAAACTCGCTCATGAGGGATTCAACAAACAAAGACGGAACGAGGATAATTAAACCTACATAAATCCTTATCAGCAAAATTAGAGCCGTCAGCACAAATCTGTATCTTTTTTTTGACATAATGGAGCGTGTCGTGGATGAAAAAAACGGTAAAAAAATATACTAAGTTTTGAGATATTTCACTATCGACCTCTCTTAGGTTTGAACCCACTCAGTGTGCAATTTGTTTTATTACTTTCAGCTCATTCCTAAGCTTCGTTTAAGTTTTGCGAGAAAACTTTCTTTCTTTTTCTTTTTAGGAACGGATGATTTTATCTTCTGGTTTTTCTTGGCGGGCTTTGCGTCTTTTACCACTTTTCCGGTTGATCCAATTCCTTCCTTTTTGAGATAGTTATACACAGTTAACATGCTAATTCCAAGTTTATTGCCTATTTTTGCATATGACAAACCTTGCTTCCTTAGTTGTTTCATTCTGGCTACTGTGGTTGCATTAACCTTCCTTCTACCATCTTTCTTCAAGTTATCACCAACACTTAATCTATGAACCTATAATATATATACCTTGCATTGGATTTCTAACGTAAATAAAAATGCTTTGTGTACAAAAATAGCGCAATATATTTATTTATTTTGAATTTCCTGAAGGTGAAGTTTGATATCGGGCATTGACGTCTGGTGGTTATATACAAGGAGTATTTGTAAGAGCAGGGCGGAGTAAGTGGCCCAAAAAGAGTTATAATGGACTATTTTGAGTATTTAGCACCAAAAAAATTAAAAACAACCGTTGAAGGAGAAAAAACGCGGGAGGAAATCTTTTTTTGTCATTAGGTTCGGAGTAAATTCACGGGATTATAAATCAATCCAAAGCCGACAGATTTGGAGACGCCAGGAGCATAGCTGGACTTAATTATATAAAATATGGGGAGGAAGATTAGTTGCAGCAAAGGGAGTTGAAATTAATGAATGAGCAAGAAATTATAAATAATTTAGCCCAGTCTGTGCTTGAATATGATAAAGAGAAGGCTGCCAAAGTAGCAAAAGAGGCGATTAAGATAGGTATGAACCCAGTCGACGCTATTGAAAAAGGCTTAGGGAATGGTATTCGAGTGGTCGGCGAGAAATTTAATCTAAACGAGGTCTATCTGCCACATGTAGTAATGGCAGCGGAGGCGATGCAAGCGGCATCAGATGTGCTCTTGGCGACATTGTCCAAGGAAGAGGCGGAGAAAATAAGTTTAGGAACCATTGTTCTGGGCACAGTCAAAGGGGATATACACGATATAGGTAAGAGCTTGGTATCGACCATGCTATCAGCTGCAGGCTTTAAGGTCATTGATATTGGTGTAGATGTTCCTATATTCGATTTCATCCGTAGGGCCATGGAAGCCAACGCAGACGTAATCGCCATGTCTGCTTTGATGACCACAACCATAGCAGAACAACGTGATTTGATCGAAGAACTTAAGCGTAAGGGCGGGAGAGAGAAGTTCAAAGTCCTTGTTGGCGGGGGGGCCGTCAACAAAGAATGGGCAAATGAGATAGGAGCAAACGCATACGGATGCGATATGAAGGATGCGGTCGAGGTTGCAAAAAGATTAGTGGAGAGAAGCTGATGGTCTCCTTCTGGGAGGTCCTCGATCGCGCGATAAATACGGGGCCGATGCTCGAGCCTAAAGAATTCGACATGCTGATATTCAATAAAGCTACTGAACTGATTAAAGAATACGACATAAAATACGATCCTAATATCCCAGTTCCTAGCGATGATAACTTAGCTGACGCCCTTTTCGAGGCTGGGTTGAGGTTGTATCTAGAAACCGGAACCTACTGTATTAGTAACCAGCGGGTAATTAAGTTCACCGAAGATGAAATCAAGGAGGCTTTGCGGGATGTTACCGCGAAGATAATCATCGGCGAGGGGTCTGAGACTAGATGGCTTGAAAAACGCAATATTGAAGATAAAAATGAACCTCTGAACTTAGGTGGTTTCATAGAGAGCAATCCCACCGAAGGCGATTCGTACGTTAGGATGTATCAAACCGCAGCTCGGGAGACTAACTTGGACGGCTTGTACTACGGCCCATCGCCCACGATAGAAGGTAAGACATGGAGGCCTGGAACTCCTCTAGAAGCTCATGCCGGAATTTGCGCCACGGCTTGGGTTAGGGAAGCACTGAGGCGAGTCGGGAGACCAGGATTACACCTGACCTCGGCCTGTCCAAGTGCTATCGGAGATATAGCGTCATGTAACTTTCAAGGCGGTTTGAGATCTTCGGATTCGATAACCTTGCCGACCACAACCGAGCTAAAGACTGAATATGATACCTTATCCAAAATAGCTTTTTCTATAAACTATGGATGTATAAGGAACGCTTTTTGGCTTCCAATGGTGGGCGGCTATGCCGGTGGGGCTGAAGGTGCTGCGATTGTTGGCGTAGCCGGAGCCTTGCATGCTTTGCTAGTTTATCAAGCAGGTTCCGGTTACTCTTCTTGCGCAGCAACCACTATTGAACGTGCGGGTCAATCGTCTAGGAATACTATCTGGGTGACAAATATGGCATGGAATGCTATAACTAGAAATACAGATATAATAGGCGGCATCGGATGCACCACAAGGGCAGGTCCTGGTACTGAGATGATGTTTTATGAAGCCGCTGCTACTGCTATAGGCGCTATCCCATACGGTGTTCACATTCAGCATGGTGTCCGAAAGGCCGTGTTAGTCAAGCCAAACCAAGGAAGCGGTCTTGAGCCGAAGTTTCAGGGTGAGATAGCTAAAGCCGCTGCGGGCCTTAAACGCGCTGATGCCAACGAAATAGTTAAAGCACTTTTGACAAAATACGAGGATAGAATACACAAGGCTCCCCAAGGCAAAAGCTTTGAAGAACTTTATGACCTCAAAAATCTTCTCCCGAATAAAGAATACTTTAAAATTTATTTGAATGTTAAAAGTGAACTAAAAAACTTGGGTTTACCATTGGATTAATTCAATGGTAGGCCGCGAGGAAATACTAATAAAATTAATTTTGCTATTTATAAATCATTAATGGGGT
>CAYFIY010000012.1:0-38191 GCA_964343275.1 Hadarchaeota archaeon (SeqCode) | reverse complement strand
GGAGGGTCTGCATAGGATCTCCCTTGCCACAGTTGGGGACCGGTCTCATCTCGAAATCGCCCGCCACTCCATCTATGCTTTTAAAGAACTCCGGAGCAATGCCCGACAACGAAGCTCCTCTGAAGGGACCTGTCAACTCACCTCGATCCACTAAGTATGCTTCCTTAGCGCTGATCTGAAAGTTGTACCTCCTAGAATCTATGCTGGGAATTTTAGAGCCCTTCAAATACACGCCATCTTTTACATCGAACAATTCTTCCTTCCTGAATTCTCCGGGTTCGATGAATGTGTTGCTCATCCGAATGAGTGGGAGATATTGAAAGCTGGTGGCTCGCATGTTCCCGTTCGACTCCACACCAAACTCCATCGCAGTCTCCCGACTGTGCATATGCTCGCGAAGTATTCCATCCCGGATTAAATGCTTACGCTGAGCTGGGGTTCCCTCGTCATCGTACTTGTAGTAACCAAGCGCTCCCTCGATACACGGATAATCGGTCGCGTTGAGTAATCTAGATCCCACCCTTTCTCCAAGCTTTCCTGCCCACCAAGCAGTGCCTGCCCATGCAGCCTCCCTCCCGAGCACGCGGTCGGTCTCACTCGGATGTCCTATCATCTCATGACAAAGTAGAGCAACAAAGTCCTGGTCCAAGACTACCGCGGTTTTTTTCTCCGGCACGGGTTTAGACTTTGCCAATCTGCTTGCACGACGTCCCACCTCTGCAGCTTTGGACGCCATTTTAAAATCTTCAACTATCTCAAAGCCACCGGATCCTCCGACCAGTTCATCCATATATTCCACAACACCACCACATTTAGCTAAAGCGTTAACGCCCCCATAGGTAAGGGCATTCTCGAAGGAGAGTTTAACCCCCTCGCTGCTCACAAATGTTTTCTCGATCAGCTCGCTCGCAATCCAAGCGGAGGTACGTTTGATGGACTTGTCCACACGGGCTAGCTTGTCGCTATCGAGGCACAATTCTATCTTCTCGTCAAGCTGAACGGACAAGGGATCTTTGTTGATCTTCGCCCTCACATTCTCTTGATTTATCTTGCCATCGGCAAGTTCTACTTCTCTACCAATCTTGGCTTTCTTGGCCATGTTCACGGCTGAACTGACCGCATCCTTCAGAGAGCGTTTATTGAGATCTGTCACTGAAGCGAACCCCCAAGTCTTTAGTAGCACGCGCAGACCTAGTCCATATGTCTCGCCCGATGTTACATGCTCCACCCTGCCATCATTAACTGAGATGGATTCCCAACTGGCAATTTCGAGACGGGCATCGGCGTAAAATGCGCCCATTTTACATGCATCCTCGACCACGCGCTGAGCCGTGCCAATATCCAACCGCATTATTTCACCCAACTAAATCTAAATAGATCAATAATCTATTTGAATTAAGCAAAGAGGATGCGGACGTGAGATTACCACCTGCAGTTAGGGACCACTCAAAAATTGTGTTTTACGGGGGATCTACGTTTCTAGTCGAGGCGGACGTATATGAACCGGCCGAGGACACATACCTAATGGCCAATAATCTGAATGTGCGGCAGGGGGAGCAAGTCCTAGAGCTGGGAACTGGCTCCGGTTTATTAGCGATTTTAGCGGCAAAAATCGGGGCCGATGTAATAGCCACGGACATAAACCCAGCTGCCCTAGTATGTGCTCGCAAGAATGCTAGTACACATAAGGTCGGGAATAAAATCGATTTTCGTTCGGGAGACCTCTTTGATCCAGTAGTTGGTGAACGCTTTGACATGGTGATATTCAATCCGCCGTATCTACCTATTGAAAAAGAGGAAGTTATCGAAGGGCAAATAGATCGCGCTTGGGATGGTGGGCCAGATGGACGCAGAATCATAGACAGATTTCTAAGTGGGATTTCCGACCATTTGAAGAGTAAGGGACGCGCAATGTTTCTACAGTCCTCGTTATCAGACATCTCAAAAACCCTAGACATACTAAAGGCTCGATGCTTCCAAGTTAAAATTGAGAGGGAGAAAATCCCCTTTGAAGAACTCTTTTTGGTAAACATGAAGTGTGGGGAAAATGCAGACACACCTGAAAAGTAGAATTTCTACCCCTTGGTCGGGACTTAAAATTATTCTTATAGTCTTCTAATGATGGTCATTATTATGGTACTTAAATCAGAGTTGAGAATTGAAATAGAGCGCAAGGCAAGCGAAATTGATTTTAGTCCGGGAGAACTAGCAAAAATAATCGATCATACCTTACTAGCATCCGATAAAACAACAGATGACTTTGAAAAACTCTGCAGTGAAGCAAAGACATATCAATTCTACTCCATATGTGTGAACCCTTATTGGGTCAGCTTCTGCGCGAAGAATCTGAAAAGCACGGACATAAAGGTCACTTCCGTGGTGGGTTTCCCACTGGGGCAAACGACCTCCAAGATAAAAGCTACAGAGACGGAAGAAGCCATAGAGAACGGGGCGGGCGAGATAGACATGGTGATGAACATTGCAGAATTCAAGAATAAAGATTACGACTTTGTTATGCAAGATATAGGGGCAGTCGTGGAAGCTGCCCAGGGCAACCCTATCAAGGTCATACTCGAGACAGGCTATCTGAACAAAGAGGAGATCGACTTGGCCTGCAAAACGGTGAAGAAGACCAAGGCGTCATTTGTGAAAAACTCGACGGGATTTGGCTCATTGGGTGCAACCGTTGCTCACGTCGATCTGATGAGAAAGGCTGTGGGTAAAAATTTTGGGGTTAAAGCTTCGGGCGGAATCAGTGACTTCGGAAAGGCAATGCAGATGATAGCAGCAGGCGCCAACCGAATTGGAACCAGTCGAGGCGTTGAGGTAATTAATGGCTACAAGCGGGCAAAACTTTAGTATCGTATTTTACAAATGTTCGATATTGTTCAGAATCGCACAAATACTGCAAGTTTTTTAACAACTTGTTCGCAAGTTGAGTGGATGGTGCTAACGTGGGGAAACGTCCTCGAAAGTGGAAGAAAAAAGGCCAAATGCGCTGGAAGTGGGTTCGCAAGAGGATGCGGCGAAAGATGAAAAGGATTAGGCAACGCAAGGCTTAAGTGCGAGTCTTGTTGGTGCCAGAATATTGATTCAAATGAGTATCAAATCGTATTAGTAAAAGCGATTATCTCTGAAAACGGTTTCGCCTATTTTATGTAGTACACTCCCGTGAAATATCAGACTGCCATATACAAACGAACGAAATTCACCGTTTTCCAGCCTGAAAACTGATTTCTACGAAAGCTTCAGCTTTTCAATCGTTACTGAGGTGAGTAGACTAACGCAAAGATGGTGATACCTGGTTAATGGCTTTGAGACGCCCGTTGGCATGCAGGATTACCAACGTGAAGACGGGAATACACTAGAACTTATCGAGCTCTCTTTCTAAGGGTTCGCGCAGCGGCTATCGCTCCGGACTCGGCTCTCCCAAGATCGTCCGCAGTACCGATGATAATGACGTCGCCTTCTCTAGGTTTCAGGGGTGATATCAGCGCTTGGCTCGCTTTTACCCCCACCTCTACAAATGCATCACGGAATCGTAGCCTGCCCACCTCGAAGACCAGCACGGTAGCCCCCTTAGCTCCAGCCTTTATGGCTTCGTCTCTTTGTTCTATGCCAAGCTTAATTCTGGAAGCCGCATTTCTTACAATGGTTGCCACGTTCACCTTCCCGACCGTCAAGTCCCCCGCATCAACCTGAACGAACTCGGATGGATTGCTCACCAAATGTCTGCCCTTTTTCGTTAACGAATGACCGCCGCGGGAAGATGTTATTAATCCCTGTTCCTTCAGCCGATTGAGAATTGTTCGAACGCTGCCCTCACCTATCTCCAACTTGTCAGCCACTTGATTGCGGCTGATCTGGTCGTGCCTTGCTATGAGACCGATTGCCATCTGAACGTGAAAATCAGCGAAGCGCGGTAACGGTCCCTTTACCCTGACCATATGCACACTTATCCCGTGATTAACCGGACTAAAAGCGCATTTTGTGCGTGCATTCTGTTCTCCGCTTGGTCCAAAACGACCGAGTGTGGTCCGTCTATGACCTCATCCGTAATCTCAAGCCCCCTATGTGCTGGTAGACAGTGCATCACTATGACGCTTGGCTTGGCTTTCTTTACCAAATCGGCGTTCACCTGATATTGCTTGAGAACCTCCATACGTCTCTTGGTTTCGTCCTCCTGGCCCATGGAAATCCAAACATCAGTATATATCACATCGGCGCTAGTGACAGCTTTTTTTGGGTCGGCTTGTACCTCTATCATCGCTCCGCTTTTGGTGGCATTTTCCTCAGACTGCTTGATAATCTCCGCCGGTACCTCGTACCCCTTTGGACAGGCAGCGCGGAAGTTTGCTCCTGATATCGAGCAGCCGAGCATGAGGGAATTGCAAACGTTATTTCCATCACCCATCCAAGCAACGTTCGATTCCTTGAGCTTGCCGACGCGCTCCCTTATGGTCATCAAATCGGCTAGCGTTTGACATGGGTGGTGAAGATCCGTTAGTCCATTGATAACGGGAACACTGGAATTCTGGCCTAATTCAACAATGTCTTGGTGTTTGAAAAGCCGAGCCATAATTATATCTACATAACGGGAAAGCGTTCTGGCCGTATCTGCTATGGTCTCTCCACGACCAAGTTGAAGATCGTTCATCCCCATGTAAATCGCGTGACCGCCCAGCTGAGTCATTCCCGTCTCAAAGCTGACTCTAGTACGTGTGGACGGCTTGGCGAAAATCATCCCGAGGGTTTTTCTGTGCAATATTTCTCGCGCCTTTCCGACCTTTTGATCCCTTTTCAGGAGATCGGCAAGGTTCAGGATCTCTTCGATATCTTCAACGCTCAGGTCTTGGATGGAAAGCAAGTTCCGGCCCTTCATTTTTACGCCTCAGCGAATATAGAATCGAGCGTGCTTATTAATCTGTCTATATGCCTTTTCTCGACGATCAATGGAGGGGCGAACCTTAGGACTTTTTCCGCGGTGTTGTTTATCAAGAAGCCTCGCTTCATCGCCTTGGCTACCACCTCTTCAGCGATAGATTTTTCAGACATTTCCATGCCTAATATAAGCCCGATGCCTCGGACATCTTTGATACAACTGTGCTTTTCCGAAATCTCGTTTAAACGTTCGATAAAATATTTACCCGTCTTCGCAACCAGCTGGGGAATCTTTAGCTTGAGCATGGTCTTTATGACGGCTTTGGAAACAGAGCAAGCCAAAGGGTTACCTCCAAAGGTGGACCCGTGGTCACCAGGAATGAACGAATCCATGACATGGGCTCTGGATCCCAGACAACCAATTGGAAAACCTCCACCAAGCGCCTTAGCCATTGTCAACTCGTCAGGTTTTACTCCCCAATGTTCGCAAGCAAACCATTTACCGGTGCGACCGAAACCTGTTTGAACCTCATCGCAGATCAATAGCACCCTGTGTTCATCGCAAAGCTTTCTTAGTCCAGGTAGGTAATCGTCTGAAGGAACGTTCACGCCGCCCTCTGCTTGGACTGGTTCCACAATCACCGCTGCAGTTTCCTTCCCGATCGCCCGCTCCACGGCCCCGACGTCGTTGAATGGCACAAAGTCAAAGATCTTTGGTATCACAGCCTCGAAAGGCTCCCTGTATGTGTATTTCCAAGTGGCCCCCACCGAAGCTATGGTCCTACCGTGGAAGGATCCCTGCATGGCGATAAACCGTTTCCGATTCGTGTGCCGCACACCCAGCTTTAAGGCGCTCTCTACCGCCTCCCCGCCGGAATTGCAGAAGAAAAACTTATCGATTGACTTAGGCGCGATGCTAGCCAGCAGGGCTGCAAGTTCCGCCTGAGGCTGTATATGATAGAGATTGGAAACGTGCATCAATTTTCTGGCTTGGGTGGAAATTGCATTTACCAGCGCGGGATGACTATGTCCAAGAGAGCACACGGCAACCCCAGCAACGAAATCCAAATAGCTTTTTCCCTGCGAGTCCCACAAGATCATTCCGCGTCCCTTGATCAGGGTAATTGGCTGACGCTTGTAAGTATAGGCGACGTAGCGCTTGGTGAGATTCGTGACATCCATTTACTTGCCTCGCACAATCATCGTGCCGACGCCAGTCTCCGTCAATATCTCGAGAAGAAGGGAATGGGGTATGGCGCCGCTTATTATGTGACAACGCTCGACGCCCAGTTGCAATGCCTTCATGCATGCCTCCACTTTTGGTATCATTCCCTTTTTGATCACTCCCTGCTGCAAAGAGGAATGCACATCCTCGGGGAACATGGCGGAAATTAATGTACTCTCGTCGCCGATGTCACGCATCACGCCGATCACATCCGTGACTATGACCAGTTTTTTGGCACGGGTTGCTCCGGCAAGTTCAGCAGCCACCATATCAGCATTGATGTTCAAGCTACGACCTTCGGCATCTATTCCGATCGGTGCTATGACCGGAATACATCCGGCCTTGATGAAGGTACTTATGATCGCCGGGTGGATCTTTTCCACCTCCCCTACCAGACCCAAGTCGATTTCCACTTCTTTACCCTTGCTCGTGGTGGTCTTGTAGATGAGCTTACGAGCGCGGATTAGGTTACCGTCCATCCCTGTAACTCCAAAAGCTTTACCTCCTTGTTGATTGATCCCAAGAACTATTTGTTTGTTAATCTTTCCTGCGAGCTGCTCGTGGAGGATCTCCATGGTTTTCTCGTCGGTCACCCGGAGACCCTCTATGAACTTCGGCTTGACTCCGCTCTTGCGCATCTCATCGCTTATCTCCGGGCCCCCACCGTGGACCACCACCATCTTCATCCCGAATAAATTGAGGAGGACGACATCCTGCATGATGGAATTGAGTATCTCATCGTTTCCTACCACACGTCCGCCCAATTTGACGATTATGGTTTTGTCGTGAAACTGTTGGATGAATGGAAGCGCCTCAAGCAATATCTTGGCACGGTCCGCCACTTTATCACCTACATTCACTACAATTATTATTCTACCTAAAAAGTATATTCTTGATTAAAAATAGCTGAATCTGAATATCTCTACCAGATAAAAAAATAAGAAAGAGATTGCTCCGAGATAATATCTATGATACACCGGAAGTTACGGCATGATAGCACTCGCAAAGAATATGCTCGGCATTGCAAAAGAGCTAAAGGTTAAAATCGGAGGCGAGTTTAGAGTAAAGAGGGGCGGGTAATGGTAAGGCGTGGTATTATAATTGGGCGGTTTCAGCCACCGCACTTGGGCCACATCCAGGTTTTCAAAAAGATCCTAAAAGAGGTTGGCGATCTGATCGTCGGGATAGGAAGTGCCCAAGAGAGCCATACGCTCGAAAACCCCTTTACCGCGGGAGAAAGGGAGCTGATGATAACACAGTCAACGGCCGATGCAAAAATAGATCTTTCAAGAGTACATCTGATACCGATTCCGGACGTGAACAACCACGCTGTTTGGGTGTCGCATGTGGTATCTCTCTCACCACCATTCGATCTTATCTATTCGGGAAACCCGCTGGTCAGAAGGCTGTTCAAGGAGGCCGGGTTCAATACCCGCACGCCGCTCATGTTCAAGAGAAAGGAGTATTGGGGAACTGAAATTAGA
This sequence comes from Hadarchaeota archaeon (SeqCode), assembly GCA_964343275.1. Lineage (GTDB taxonomy): Archaea > Hadarchaeota > Hadarchaeia > Hadarchaeales > Hadarchaeaceae > Hadarchaeum. The sequence continues at coordinate 30,601 of CAYFIY010000012.1, read as the reverse complement.
GGTAGGATTATGAACGGCGGGGATTGGAAAAAACTAGTGCCAAAAGCTGTGGGTGAAGTCATGAATGAGATCAGTGGAGTGGAGAGGTTGAAGGATCTCTCTAAGACCGATTACTTGCTCCGTTGAGATATGATCGAGAAGCAACTATAGTTTCAGATTATTAATTCTCGCAAAGTTAGCCAAGTTGTCCATCTTTGCAAATCCTTCGGAAATGGTGTAAAACACGTTCTCGATGTGAAAGGACCTCATAACTCGATTTAAGTAGTAATTATTAAGTTTCAGAAGAGTAACTTTTGTGTTTTTCAATTTTCCTTCTCTTTACGATTCAAAAACGGCACCACTTTTTTGCTATTTCTGCCCTGCCGTTTAGCACGGCCCCGTCGAAAACAGTCGATTCTATTTTGGAGTCAGTCAAGAGCTGCTTATTTTCGCCGATCAAACAGGCTTTAACTAATGGTTTATCAGTCACAAAAAAAGACACTCTTTGAATTAAATTCATTACATCGATCACCGATTTGATTCACAGAATAGATTTCGAACAAATCACCGTGTCTAAAACTAAAACATTTTTTACTTATAAATTCAGTCATTTAAATCATTAGCAAATAACTTATTATATTCAATGTGAATCATCATGTAAAAGAAAGGGGTGGAATATTGACCAAATACAAGGGATACACAGGTACATTGCTGAGAATTAATTTAACAACAAAAAAATTTAGAAATGAAAAAATTACGGATGACCTAGTTGAGCAATATTTGGGCGGTGAGGGCTTTTCTGCAAAAATACTTTGGGACGAACTCGAGCCATGCATAGAACCGCTTTCTCCTGCAAACAAAATCGTATTCGCGTTGGGACCGCTAGCGGGCACACGGTGCCCGTCTGTGAGTAGATTATGCGCAGCGACAAAATCTCCGTTGACGAACGGTTTCACAAAGAGCTTGGCTGCCGGACATTTGCCTTATGAACTGAAGCACGCTGGTTACGACGCGATCGTCATCGAAGGAAAGTCTACCAAGCCCATCTACATTTGGATCAGGAATGGCAAAGTCCAGATAAGAGATGCTAATTTTCTATGGGGTCTGTCCACTGGAGATACGGAAAAGTTCGTGAAGAACCATACAAATCAAAATGCCAAGGTTCTCTGCATAGGGCCAGGTGGAGAAAATTTGGTGAAGTTCGCTTGCATCATGGCTGGTATCGGCGCCTTCGGCAGAGGGGGATTAGGTGCGGTTATGGGTTCAAAAAACCTGAAGGCAATTGCCGTCCGCGGGACAAAAAATGTAAAATTGTCCAACCCTAACGGCTTCGACACTATCGTGAGAAAAGTTTACGCGAACATGGCGCTCCAAAAGGCCGCTGCGAATAATTGGAGACTATATGGTACTTTGGGTATGGTGGACATCATCGAAACTCACGGAAACTGGCCCACGAGGAACTTCCAGAGTGGCGTGTTCCCCAGTGCACGAAGGAAGCTGTACAAGGAAGCACTGAGGAAGAACGTTTTGAAAATTAATGTGTCATGCACAAATTGCCCTGTATTATGCAAAAAAATCGCATTCGTGGACTCTACCGGACCTTTCGCCGGAGTGACCTGCGAAGGGTATGAATACGAGACCGTGTGGGCCTTCGGATCCCAAATCGGTAACTCCGATCCCAAGGCCATTGTCGCCGCGGACAAGCTCTGCGATGACCTCGGATTGGACACTATCTCCTGCGGGAACACCATAGGATTTGCAATGGAGCTGTACCAAAACAAAATAATCAAGCCGAAGGACGCCGTCGGAATCAAGCTGAAATGGGGCAATATTGAGGCCACGCTTGAGACGATCAATAAAATCGCCTTCAGGTCGGGAATAGGAGGCGTTCTGGCCGAAGGGGTTAAGAGGGCCAGCAAAAAGATCGGCAAGGGCGCCGAAAAATATGCAATGCATGTAAAGGGACTGGAATTGCCCGCGTATGACCCGAGAGGCCAGTTTGGAATGGGACTCAACTACGCCACCGCCAACAAAGGCGGCGACCACTGTTCGGGCTACACGACATACGAGGAGGTTATCGGACCTATTAACCGGTTCTCGGCTAGGGGCAAGGGAAATCTGGTTTACAGGATCCAAAATGAAACATGTGTAAAAAACTCGGCAATACTCTGCACCTTCGGAGAGTGGGGGACGCATAAGTACCTGAGCGCCCTGATAAAAACGACCACTGGATTAGATTTCACAAAACATTCTGTCGAAAAAATCGGCGGGAGAATCTTCAACCTGGAGAGGGCGTTTAACATAAGAGAGGGATTCACTGCCGAGGATGACACACTACCAGAGAGGCTGCTGACGAAGCCTCTAAGAGCAGGTCAATCGAAGGGGTACGTAGTGGACCTCAAACCTATGCTCAAAGATTATTATAAATTGAGGGGCTGGGACAAGAAAGGAATACCTACGAGAAAGAAACTGGAAAAGCTCGGTTTAAATGATGTGGCCGATGAATTAGTAGGGATTAGAAAACTCACAAAATGAATTAGTCACCTCACGACCGGACTTCAAAACGACTTCGGGACCCTTACTCGCCTTTGAAAAAGAAATCACTGGCAACGCCGGAGGTAGGGAAAAAGATTACTCGGATATGGCAAAGCTAGCCCAGAAGGAAAACAAGCCGTTAATAACGAGAGTAGGGAACATAGAGCTCAACGAGCTGGTCGAAGTTTTCGATGCCATGGGTCGAGGCGAAATCTTGGGCAAGACAGTCATGAAATCTCAATCAAGTAGATGTTGTCGCCCTGCATACCCTCGCTTCAGAGAAAGGAATTACGGACTGACCGTATCGAAAAAATGTTGATCGGGAGTTAGTAAAAGCAGGTAAAATGAATAAGTTTCACAAAAGATTAACATAATTTATTATGGACAGAAAACACCAAGCTCGCTGCCAACGGACTTGGTGGTAGAGGAAAGCCTAGCAGAATTTATAAATACGTCGGTGAAAAGGGCCAGCAAAAGTATCAATTTGTTTGAGAGGAATATCTAGGCGTTTATTTATTTCAGCCCATGCTTGTCAGAAGTAAAAATTTGGAGATAAATTAACTACGATTTAAAACTTGAACATGTGCTTCGTCAAATTGACCTTCCTGCCCTCGATATCGATTCCCTCGGCGGCGAGCAGCTCCACCTTACGCTTAGTGCCAAAAGTATAGCCTCCTATCTCTCCGCTTGACTTTACCACCCGGTGGCACGGGATGATGATAGGGCGAGTATTTCCAGCCATGACATTGGCGACCGCCCTCCATGCTTTCGGCTTGCCAACCGCCAAAGCAAGCTCCTTGTAAGTCGTGACTTTACCTTTAGGAATCTTTAATGTCATATCTAGAACATGGGACTGAAATTGAGTCATTGTGATAAAGTCAGTTCTTCATTTATTAAATGAACATCTATCTTTTTCTGATGATAGAAATCGACGGTTCGATGGGCGAGGGCGGCGGAGCTATAATACGTACGGCTTTGGCTCTTTGTGCTGTAAGTAAACAACCCATCCATATTTTCAACATCAGGGTAAAGCGAGACAGGCCGGGACTTCAACCACAACACCTGTGTGGCGTGGAGGCCCTCGCTGAAATCACCAAAGCAAAAATGGATGGATCCGGCCTACACGCGAAAGAACTTACGTTCGAACCCAAGCTGATCGAGGGCGGCAAATATCGCGTGGACATAGGCACTGCAGGTAGTACAACTCTCATCCTTCAGATCCTGATGCCTGCTGCGTCTTTCGCAAGTGGGGCCATCGATGTCGAGGTAAGCGGAGGCACTGACAATCCACTAGCCCCCTCCATAGATTTCTTAAAAAACGTCAAGCTGCCTACCCTTCATCGAATGGGATATAATGGTAAAGTAGAATGCCTCAGGCGAGGGCACTATCCCCGTGGTGGGGGAGTTATTCGCGCGCAAATAGAGCCAGTTGAGAGACTGCGGTCGATCAACCTCATTTACTCAAATAACGTGAACAAAATATCCGGAGTCGCCCATGCGATCAGACTCCCGGAAAAGATAGCCACCAAAATGGCGCATTCCTGCAGCAAGGAGCTGATCAGGTCTGGATTTACGGAGATTGATATCAAGAGCGAATCATACCATCCGGACCATGATCCTCACATGGGCCCGGGCGCGGGGATAACAATTTGGGCGGAGACGGAGCTCGGAGCTGTAATCGGCGCCAGCTCACATGGAAGGCGCGGAAAACCAGCGGAACAAGTGGGGAGAGAGGCTGCCGATAATTTGATCGGACAACTGAGAACAGGTGCCGCGGTTGACCGACATCTGACCGATCAGCTCATACCGTATATGGCGCTGGCTGAGGGGACTTCCGAGATAACCAGCACCTATCTGACCACCCACGCCCTCACCAATGTGAAGTTGGTGCAACAAATTTTAGGCGTTGAATTCCAAGTCGATGGGGAGCTCGGCAAACCTGGAAGAATTAAAGTGGAAGGGCTCGGCTTTAAAAAACTTAAACACTCAATAATTTAATATTAAGAAGCTAATTCAATGGAAAAGCATCATGTTCGGACGGTATGAAGATGAAATTCGAAGACATGGAAAATGTCAGGCGTGACTACCTGAAAAAAACAAAGGGGATGTCACTGACGAAGTACGATTCGGTGATTTGGGAGAGTCTCAGGAAGAGTGTCTACAAACCGATTCCGTTAAAAACGGAAGTGGTGATGGACGACGCCACCCTCAGAGAGGGCCTCCAGATGGCTGGACTGATCAGCCCGTTGCCAGAAGATGCCGCACACATGGCCTCGTTGCTGCGCGACATCGGGATGGAAAGGCTTGAGGTCCTCACCTACACCAAGTCCGACCAAGAGACAATAAAGCTCATGAAAAACGACGGGCTCGGTGACATCATCGCCGCCTGGTGCCGAGCCGCCAAGGCGGACATAGATATCGCGCTCAAACACGACTTCAAACAGGTCGGCATTTCCCATCCAGTCTCTTACATTCACTTTGAGAAATGGTCCGCCACCACGCTGGAAAAGCTGGTGGAGCGGGTGGTCGACACAGTAACTTACGCCAAGGAACATGGGCTGGATATCTTCGTGCACGGAGAGGACAGCACCAGAGCGGAATGGAGCTTTGAGAAAGAATTCATCAACGCAGTAGCCGAGGCCGGTGCTCGCGTCTACCGCATATGCGATACTATTGGGTGCGGACACGCCGACCCGAACGCCCCCTTGCCAAACGGGATCCCGATGAAGGTGCGCAAGATAAAGGAGGAGACCAAGATCCCCTTCGTCGAGATACACGCACACGACGATATGGGGAACGCGGTGGAGAACACTATGGCCACCATCCGCGCCGCCTCCGGACTGTACAAGAAGATCTACGTTAGCACCACCTTCCTAGGGATCGGCGATCGGTCGGGCAACGCCGAGACTGAGAAGATCATCATGAACTGCTACCTGCACCACGACGTGTGCAAATGGGATCAACGCTACTTCAGGGATCTGACCGTATTCATGGGGACGGCTCTGAGATATCCCGTGCCGCTTAACAAGGCCATCGTCGGCGACGCGGCCTTCGCCCACGAATCTGGTGTCCACATTCACGGCCTGATGGCATCCCCGCTCACCTACGAGCCCTTCCCTCCTGAACTGGTCGGGCAGAAGCGCACCATCGTGATAGGCAAAAGATCTGGGAAACACGGGGTCAGGATGAAGCTGGAGGAAATTACCCGGCAAAGTATCTCGGAAGAAGATCCACGATTGGCCCTGCTGGTGGACATGATCAAGAACAAATTCGTGATCGGTCAGAGAAGACACCCTATGAAGGATTCCGAGTTCAGACAACACGCTCAGAAATTCGGTTTCGAGATTAAGTAAATGCCCGCTCACTTTTCAAGGTGGAGATCGTGGGGAAAACCATAACCGAGAAGATATTGAGCAGAACTTCCAACCAAGAAATCTCGCCAGGGGACGTGATAATCGCACCCATAGACACCTGCATGGCCCATGACGGCACCGCGCCTCTAGCCATCAGGGCCTTCAGAGAGATGGGGGCGAGAAAAGTTTGGGATCCGAAAAGGGCCGCCCTAGTCATAGATCACATCTCACCCAGCGCTTCCGAGGGGACATCGTCCCTCCACATGTCGATGAGGGAATTTGCTGTCAAGCAGGGATTGAGGTTGTTCGATGTCGGCGAGGGCATATGCCACCAGTTGATGCCAGAGAAGGGGTACGTGGTTCCCGGATGGGTCATCGTAGGCGCCGACTCGCACACCTGCACTTATGGGGCATTCGGCGCCTTCTCCACAGGAATAGGTTCAACTGAGCTGGCCGCCGTGCTCACCTCTGGGAAGCTCTGGTTCAGGGTTCCCGAGTCTGTTAAATGTAACATCGAGGGGAAGCTTCCCCGAGGCGTCGGTGCCAAAGACCTGATACTTCACGTTCTCAGTCTGATCGGTTCCAATGGCGCCACCTACAAAACCATCGAATTCAGCGGCGACACGGTAAGCGAAATGAGCCTGGCCGGGAGGATGACCATGTGCAACATGGTGGTGGAGATGGGAGCCAAGAACGGAATAATCGAGCCGGATGACAAGGTCAAGGAATATCTCGCCGGCAGGACAAAAGAAAAGGGAGAATTTCTGAAGAGCGATCCTGACGCGAAGTACTCAAATAAGATAAACGTTAGCGTGACCAACCTGGAGCCTCAACTCGCATGCCCGAGCTCAGTCGACAACGTCAAGCCGGTGAACAAAGAGGAAGGCGTGAAGATCAACCAGGCCTTTGTGGGCAGCTGCACCAACGGCAGATTGGAAGATTTGATTGGAGCCGCGAAGATACTGAAGGGTAAAAAGGTCAACAACAAGGTGAGGATGATAGTGATACCGGCTTCAAGGGAGATTTATTCACAAGCCCTGAAAGAAGGCATTGTGGAAACTTTCGTGGAAGCTGGAGCCTCGGTTTTCGGGCCAGGCTGCGGTCCCTGTCCTGGCGGCCACATGGGAGTCCTAGGGCATGGTGAAGTCTGCGTTTCAACATCCAACAGGAACTTTGTGGGGCGAATGGGTAGCAAGGAGTCCAAGATCTACCTCGCGTCTCCCCTAACCGTGGCGGCATCGGCAGTGACCGGGGAGATAACTGATCCAAGGAAATTAATGTGGAAGTATTGAGATGACTATAAAGGGCTATGTATGGAAGTTCGGCAACTCGGTCAGTACCGACTCCATAATCTCAGGCAAGTACAAGTTCAAGACCATCGACCTGGATGAGCTTTCCAAGCACGCCATGGAGAGCATCTCGCCAGAGTTCGCTAAGCATACCAAGCGCGGGGACATCATAGTGGCCGGGGAGGACTTCGGCTGCGGGTCGAGCCGAGAGCAGGCCCCGCTGGTACTCAAGCAGATCGGTCTGGGGGGCATAGTGGCCAAATCATTCGCCAGGATATTTTACAGGAACAGCATAAACGTCGGTCTGCCGGTTATCGAAAGCTGGCAGGCTCCCGAGCGCACCAAACATGGGGACACTTTGGAGATAGATTTGATCAAGGGAACAATCTCGAACGTCACCACCGGTGATAATTTCAAGGCCAATCCCATTCCGGATTTTCTGATGCAGATTATGGAGGACGGCGGGTTGGTCAAGCAGTTCAAGAAGTATGGGGAGTTCAGATGGGGCAGGTAGTCACACTCATACCAGGCGACGGGACCGGCCCCGAGGTCGTTGCAGCAGCAAGGAAGTGCATCGAGGCCACGAGAGTTAAAATAAAATGGGAAATTGTGGAGGCTGGGGCGGACGTAATGAACAAGTACGGGACTCCACTTCCAGATAGGGTTCTTGAATCGATTAGGAAGAATGGGGTGGCTCTGAAGGGACCGATAACCACCCCCGTCGGCACCGGATTCCGTAGCGTGAATGTTGCGATGCGGAAAATCCTCGATCTCTACGCCTGTCTTAGGCCTACCAAATGGTATCCCGGGGTAAGATCCAGATACACAGACGTGGACCTGGTGGTGGTGAGGGAGAACCATGAGGATCTCTACGCAGGTATTGAGTACGAGGCGCGGACGCCTGAGGCAGCTGAGTTCATCAAATTCGTCAAAGATCACAAGAATGTAAACATTCGCGCCAATTCCGGGATAAGTCTCAAGCCTATATCCTCCTATGCCTCGGAGAGGATCGTCAGGTTCGCCTTCAAGTACGCGCGGGAGAGAGACAGGAAAAAGGTCACGGCCGTGCACAAAGCCAACATCATGAAATTCTCGGATGGAGTGTTTCTTGAGTCGGCTAGAAAAGTGTCCAGACAGTTTTCAGACATCCAGTTTGAGGACAGGATAGTGGACAACATGTGCATGCAACTGGTGCAGAAGCCTGAGTTTTACGACGTCATAGTCACGCCAAACCTGTACGGGGACATAATATCCGACCTCTGTGCTGGGCTGGTCGGAGGCCTAGGGGTAGTTCCGGGAGCCAACATAGGGGATAATGCGACGGTGTTCGAGCCTACCCACGGCAGCGCACCAAAGTACGCGGGGAAGAACAAGGTTAACCCTACGGCGACGATTCTCTCGGGAATGCTGATGCTCAGACACCTAGGTGAAATCGATGCAGCCAAAACGCTCGAAAATGCCGTGAGCAGGGTCATATCCAAAGGTGAATCCGTGACCTATGACATGAAACCGAACCGTGATGATCCGTCCGCAGTCGGCACCAACGAGATGGCCGACGCAATCGTGGACGAGATTAGAGTCGAGATGGCCTATTAATTCTGACAAGATAATGGCCTAGGACACTGTTCCGAATCTGTTGCAAACCACCAATATCTGCCCGATGATCATCGACGTGCAGAACTATTATTAGACCGTACGATAGAGCATGCCCTACGGAAGCCGCCCCAGCTTCTGCAGCAGCTTGGTGGTGACCGGGTACCTGTCCAGGTTGGCGTGCGGGAAGTAGAACGACTTCATATACTCGTCCTGGAAGTCAGGGTCCACCGCCAGCTCCAAGTACTTTACCGTCTTACTGATTTTCTCAGCGTATTCCCTCATCTCCTCCGAGATCAGGCTCATCCTGGAGCCCGTGCCGGCGATATTACCCACGAACTTTATCCTGTCCATGGCTATCTCAGGGTACATGCCTAGAATCCTGGCGTTCTCCGGGTCCACATAGTTCCCGAATGCCCCGGCGATGACCAGATGAGCGATGTCATCCTCCTTGACGTTCATTCGCCTCATCAGGATCTCGGCGCCAGTGTGCATGGCGGCCTTGGCCTTCTGCAGCTCCCTGACGTCAGCCTGTGTGACCGTGATGTCTGTATCGGTGTTAGTCTCGTCCTTCCAGGCCACGACATACTCCCATCCCTGTGGCCCCTTCCTAATCCTTTTGGTCCTCTTCTCGAATTCCGGAACGAATGCCCCCTTGGTGTTTATTATTCCAGACTTGAACATCTCGGCCGGGGCGTCGACCAGTGCGGACCCACAGATGCCCACAGGCTTCTCGTCCCCTATGGTACGGTAGAAAATGTCCAACGAATCCGGATCAATGCTTATCCTCTCTATGGCCCCCGTGGAGGCCCTCATGCCGAACCTTACTTCCATACCCTCGAATGCCGGTCCGGACGCGCATGAGTCGGAAAGTATCCCATTCTTGTTCCCTAGGTCTATCTCAGTGTTGGTCCCGATATCGATAGCAAGCGTCATGTCATCCGCTTCCAGCATATTTGAGGCCAGCACGACCGCGACGTTGTCAGCGCCCACGAAACCACCGATCACGGGCAAAAAGTGGGTGTTTGCGTTCGGGTGGGACTTCAGACCCAGCTTGTTGGCATGGACGTCCATCCCACGCCTGACAACAGCAGGGTAAGGTGCGAGCGCCGCGTACTGTGGCCACACCCCGAGGAAGAGTAGCTGCATCGCGGTGTTGCCCACGAAGTTTAGCTCGTAGATCTCCTCCACTTTAACCTTGGCCTTCTCGCAACACTCGTCGATGATCTCGTTGAGCCCACCAATCACCGCCTTCTGGAGCTCGACAGCGGCCTCCCATCCGTTCATCATAGCATGAGTGATCCTGGACATAACGTCCTCACCGAGCGGAATCTGGGGGTTCATCCTTGCGGCTAGTGATATGACCTTGCCGGTGTTGAGATCCATCAGGAAACCCGCCAACTTGGTGGTCCCGATGTCGGATGCGAAGCCGAAGCATCTTTCAGTGGTGTTACCCGGCTCCACGCCTCTGATCTCGTCCTTCCAGAGGACCACCGTTACCTCCCAGTTGCCTTTCCTGAGCACGATGGGAAGGGTCCGTACTACTTCGAAATCCACCTTGATGTTTGAGAGCCCGTGCGTCTCTTTCAGGGCTTCGAGTAACCTATCCTCATCCGCCCTCATATCGTGGAGAGTGGGTGGGGTTACCTTGACGAAAATTTTCTTGACCAGAGGATTGGGCTCTACAGCTATTTCCATTCCCTCCGTTTGCAGCCTCTGTTTCCCTACCCTGCTCCTCTCTGGCACGAAAACTATGGCAGACTTCATGACCTTGGCCTGGCACGCCAACCTGATGTTGACCTTCATCTCGTCTTCCGAGATGTGCTTCAATTCCCTTTGTCCTGGTGGGCTCAGACCCTCCAACCCCTTGGTCAGCTTGACCTTACACTTCCCACAAGTTCCCTTTCCGGCACAGAGTGAAGAAATATCCACCCCTAATGCCTTGGCAGCCTCCCAGAGGTTTATACCCGCTGGAAACTTTTTCCTCGCCCCGTAGGGCTGGAATACAATCTCTACCTCATCAGGCGCAGGGATATGACTCACCATTACTGCTCTTTCTTTTCCTCTTTTTTCTCTTCTTCCTTCAGTTCTTCCTTCATTGTATCGACGGCAGTGGTGATCATCCCCATCAAAAGCTTGACCTTGTCGATGGCCTCAAGGGCGTCCCTACCGTAGGCGTCCGAACCCATCTTGGCCCTCCAGTCCTCGCTGACTGGACCGCCACCCACTATGGTCTTGACCTTGTCCTTCATCCCTGTATCCTTGAGCTTGTCCTCGACAGCCTTCATGGACATGAGAGTCGGAGTCATCAGAGTGGACATAGCCACAACCTGGGCGCCCTCCTTCTCTGCGTTGTCGATAAATTTATCGGTCGGTACATCCCTGCCCAAGTCAACCACCTCGTATCCGGAAGCGGTGAGCATGATCTTGACGATATTCTTTCCAATGTCGTGGACGTCTCCTTCCACTACGCCCAGCACCACTTTTCCTTTCGACTTCGAATCCGATTTTTTGATGTGCGGTGTCAATATATTCAATCCTGCATACATGGCATCAGCGGACAAAAGCAGGTCAGGCAGAAAATATTCTTTACACTCGTATCTATCCCCCACAGTTTTCATCCCGGCGGCGAGTCCGTTTATAACGGCTTCATACGGCTTGATGCCATTGTCCAAGGCCTCCTGCGCCCCCTCCTTGGATTTCCCCTCGTCACCATCGATGACCGCCTCAGTCAACTTCTTCAATATTTCCTCTTTCTTTTCGACACCCATAGTTTAACCTCCATTGTTTTTTTTGTAATTTTAACCTCTATGAATAATATAACATAACTTTATATAAATTTTTGATGAGAACGTTTGCCAAATTCGGCAGTCGCGTCCACGAGCGCCTTTATGTGCTCTGTCGGGGTCTCCAGCCAGAAGTCGCAGCCCGAGGCCACAACATCGACACCATCATCTATGCCCTTCTTGACTGCCTCCCTGATTCTCTCCACGGGGCCTTGGTGTATCAGAGCGAAGGCCGGCAGATTGCCGATTACAGGAAATCCCGGCTTGACCTTGTCCACCGCGGCCCTGGCATCCTTGATGGGGGTCCTCTCGTCCACGGCTATGGCGTTGGCGCCGCATTCCGCCATCTTGTCAACTATCCTCACCGCCGAGCCGCATATGTTTAAGATAATTGGCATGTTCAGACGCTTAATCATCTCCTGTAGGTAGGGCTTGACAAAGTCATTAAAGTGCTGCGGCGAGATATTGTCGTTGGAGGCACCCATCTCGTGGAAGGTTATCACGTCGGCCCCCGCATCCCTGTACAGGGTGGCCATTTCCACGAAAACGTCCAGGGTATCCCTGCAGTACTGATGAATGGTATCCGGTGAGGTCCTTATACATTTCAGGAATGATATGCTGTCCACCAGGTAACTGCTGATGGCGGTGAAAGGCGGGACCATGTAGGCGTTTATCGGAACCTTCCCCTCGAACTCTTTCTTCAGGATCGCGATGGCCTTAGTTATTACTGGGACGGTCCCGGCCTTCGAGACATCGTCAGGAAATTTAAGGTCGGACGGGTCCTTGATACTGAATTCCGTGATAGACGGCCATTTCACGGCGCCCTCATGGTAGTTTATAACGGCGCCCAGAATCTCGGCCTCAACGGTCATGCTGAACGGAACCGACACGTTATCCAAGCCGCACACCCTGTGGGCGGCGGAGCCTAACTTGGCCATCTTCTCGGCGTCCTTGTGAGCAGCCGGCCAGGATGCATTGAAAGTCTTCATGAAATCTGTGGTGGAGACGCTTGCGGAGTTCATGCATGGCAGTCTATCGATGGTCTCCTTCTTTCCGCCCAAAACAGCCATTACCCTCTCGTACGAATTCATTTCAATCATAACATCGCTCTACTTAATTTAAAGGGCGGCCTTTTCAAGCTTTTCGATGAACTCAGGGAACAGCTTATACAGCGGGCTTTTCTTGGTCAGGGCCTTGGTCCCGAATTCCGTCCTGGCTGCCGCGGAAACCATGGCGTCGGCCGCCGCACAAGCCGGGAATATCCAAGGAGCTGATTCGATTACCCCATATAGCAAGAAGTCGCAGCCCCAAACTACGGGCACCACCTCGGAGGCCGCCTCGCAGGCCTTGTAAATGTCCATGCCCCATTCCTTGGTCTTGGTCCATACGGTGGTCGCGTTCCCGGGAGCGCCGCCGACTGGAACCCCAAGCTCGTCCTTCACTAGAGAGCAGGCCTTGGCTCCCACCCCTATGCTGGGGATGTAGGTGAAGATAGTGGTATCCACTAATGGCTTCTCTATTCCTGCCTCCCCGGCCACATTTAACAGCCCTTTCTTCTCATCGGTTCCTTTCAGTAGAGACAGGACGCCAGCGGGCGTACGGTCCCTCACGTTGTACGCGAGCAACACGGAAGCCTTTATCCTCGCGTCTTTAAGGGCGTTGATCTCGTCCTCTCTAATGGGCAGGTAGAGACTATTGTAGAGAATCCTGTCCGACAGACCAACCTCGCCCACGTAGTTTATCACCTTGCTCTTGAGCTGGGGTTTCATGATGTCGATTGAAATTGGCGCGTCCGTGACTCCCGCCACGAAGTCGATGTATTTTTGTGCCGACTCGATGGAGATGCACACAACATCGAAAAGGCAGGGAATGCCAGTAGTCTCCGAGAGTTCGTCCTGTTTCTTTATGAGTTCTTCGGCTTTTCTCTTGTCGAAGACCCCATTCTGAGGATCTTTCACTATCTCATGTTTTTCATAGAAGATGGTACCAATCAGAGTTATGGGAAGTTCTCCAGGCTGACCCCCAATCTTAACTCCGCCTATTTCGATGATCTTTTGCGGAGCTTTAAACTTTAACAAACCATAACCCCCCCCTATTATCCCCTATATCGCGGTGGGGGGAGTTCCGAACTTTTTGACGGCATTCACAAACGTCTTCACGTTATCCGTGGGCGTCTCCAGCCAGAAATCGCAGCCCGGACAGACCATGTCCACGCCACCGTCGATGGCCTTTTTCACGGCCTCCTCGATCCTTTCGTCCGGACCCTCGTTGAATATCATGGAAGCAATGTTCCCACCTATGGGATAGCCAGGATTCGCCTTGTCGACGACGTCCCGCGCTAGATCTATGGGGGTTCTTTCGTCTATGGTGATGGCCTCTGCCCCACACTCCATGAATTTCCCCACGACATCAGCTTTTCCGTCCCCGGTCACGCACTGGCCGCAGATGTGAAGTATTCTCGGCGGCTTGGTGAGTTTGATCAACTCTGTCAGGTATGGCTTAACGAACTCGTCGAAGTGCTTGGGTGCAATGTTATCGAGCGAAGCGCCCTCCTCCCTGAAGGTGATCACGTCCGCTCCAGCTTCTTTGTAGGCGTTCGCGATCTCCGCGTAGTAGGGGTATGTTTGTTTGTAGAACTCGTGGATTTTCTCTGGTTCGCGCTTCACGGACTTCAAAAATTCGACGGGTTCCACTAGGTAGCTGCTGATACTGGTAAATGGGCAGTTCACGTATGCTATTATCGGAACCTTCCCCTCGAACTCTTTCTTGAGCATCTTGATTGCCTCAACCACCACAGGGACCCTTCCTGCCTTTGAAATATCTTCTGGAAATTTCAGGTCGGAGACGGTATGGGCAATAAATCCCTTGACCGTGGGCCACTTCACCTTGCCCTCGAAAAACTGCAGAGGGGCACCGAATATCTCAGCCTCAAGGGTCAGCTCGAACGGCAGGGTCACGTTATCCAGGCCGGCAAGCTTATGAAGCCCCGCTGCCAACCTAGCCATCTTTTCTGGATCTCTGTTGGAATCCGGCCAGTGAGCATCGAAAGCATCCATGGCTCCACGAGTGTAGGTACCTACAGAGTTCATCGCTGGAATACGGTCGACCTCTTTTTTCCTACGGCTCAAGATAGCCGACAATCTCTCTAACGATGTCATTTCTTCATTCATATAAATCACAACATCAATTACTTGGACTTGTTTAAATGATTAGCCATTTAGACTTAATTTTGATACTAACTATGTTACTCTCAGAGAGTTAGCCGGCATTTTTAGGTAGAATTATCTCCTCTAGCAAATCCTCGACTCCCTCCTCCGTCGTGGCGGTTATAAACAGGGCAGCCGGTCGCACATCGAGCACCTGGCGCATTTGTTCCTCGTCCAACAAATCTTCCTTGTTAACCACCACCAGTACGTTGATATCGACAAACATCTTCTCGATGTCCTCGAGCAAATGAAACTGGTCCCTCAACTCATAACCACATGTCTCTGATACGTCCAGGACGAATACGATAATCTTGGCGAGGTGCCTGAGGGCAGATATAGCCTGGCGCTCTATGGGGTTTCTCTTCTCCAGCTGCCTGTCCAACAGCCCAGGAGTATCGATCACCTGATATTTCTGGTGACTGTATTTGAAATAACCAAGTTGCAGCCCTGTGGTGGTAAAGGGATAGTGGGCGATCTTGGGAGCCGAACCCGTCAGCGCGAGCAACAAAGTGGATTTTCCTACGTTGGGGTATCCCGCGATAACTATGGTCGTCATGTCGACGTAAACCGACGGCAGGTTGGAAAGCCTCTTCGCCACCTCACTCAGAAATACCAACTGGTCGTCTACCTTTGTTACTACCGAAGAAATCCTTCCGTACGCTCGCCTCCGTATCACTGCCGCCTCTTTCGGAGTCCTAGCATATCGAAGTTGTCGAAGGTGTTCGCGCTTCAGTTTATTGACGATTCTCGCAGTGCCGTCAACGGCTCCGAGTGACTTCCTCAGCCGATCTATACCGATAATTGCGTCCGCCAGATCCCGATAAAAGGGAGGGAGATTGAGCAGGGAGGGAAAATCGACCACTGACTTAGACAACCGATCGTGTATTGACGAGGCCGCCATAGTTATGCGCCTCCGCTCTCGCTCTATGGCCACCACGCGGGGCGGGCCTCTAACTTTGGGTGATGTCTTTGCCGCCCCCCCGAAAGCCATGTCGATCAGCTCTTGGGCCCTCAACACTGTCGGCAACCGCCTGAAGCTGATTTTCTCCATAAACACACTCGGCTTTCTAAACATTAAATTTCACAAGAACCATAACAAGAAAGAAAATATTACCAGCAGCAAAACCGCCAGCTGGGCCGGCCGCCAATTACCCGAAACCAACGCCTTGACATCGCCCCAAACTGAAACAAACGTCCGGCGCATAGGTGTAAAACCAAGTCTCACCAACGAAGCATAGAAAAAGATGACTACGCCAAGGAAAGCACCCGCCAATACCGGGATAAATAAAAACACTGCCCCTGCCCACGGAGAAATGTATGACTCGATAGGAGCTGCCAATAAAATCATGACCACGGCGAGCGCGAATAGGGATATATAATCAATTAAATTTTGCTTGATCGCCGCCCGACGCCTTTTTGTCAACTTAAACTTCCGTCTGGGCCTTTTGGTCAACTTGAATTTCAGCCTGGAGTCTATGATTCCTCCCAAGAATCTCCAAAGATTCCAGCCCATGCGTAGCGACGCTGCCCCCACGATGAATATCCCAGTGAGCTCCAATATGCCGTGCACGAAAATGGTGCTCACGAAGACCAGGATTCCTGTCGGCCCATACATGTTTTGGTTGAACACCATGGCCACCCCCACCTGATAACCAGTCGCCACAACTAGATTTGGCCCGAAGTATGTAGGAAATGTTATCGCCATCAATCCGGCGATGGACAGGTTGTTGGACCAGTAGAACTGCATCCTAGAAAAATAGTCCATGTGCGTGACTTTCTCCACCAGATTATCATACTGTTTAACCTCGGGAAGCTCATAGAACTCATCTGGAGAATAGGCCAGCGCGTAATAAGCCGTACTCAGGATAATCGCCACGAAGGTTGCCAATACCAAGAAACTCATGGCAGGAGAAATACTTCGCAATGTTCTGAAGACAACTCGCTTCAGCTCCATCTTCTAATCACCAAGACCGACCCCTTCCGTTTAACCATATACCTATCGGGGTTCAAGCTCGTTTATACTTTGGATATTTCACTTCCGACCTTTGTCCATAAGCTTGTCATTGTCGGCATATTTCTTCCAGGCAAAATTCCGCTCGAATGTCAGCTCGCTCGGCAGTTTGAATCGCTCCAGCACTGACTGAGCCTCGTCCAAACTTCCGGTAGTGATGAGATCCTTAGCCACCTTACTAATGCAGTCATATACCACTTTTGGATCGATGAAGAAGGTCATGGCCGATATCGGCGTCACGTTCACCCTGCAATATCCTCCTCTGATTTCGACCTCCCCGCGAATCCCACGCGCTGATTTTACCGCCAGCGCGCTCGCCTCCGTCTTGGTATGCGGGAGTATCTCCTCGATAACCCTTACATCCTCCCGTGTAAGCCCCCAACCGCCCAGAAGCCCACCATGACTGGCAACCTTTGCCAACTGATTGTTGAACTCTTCAAAGGTGAGCTCGCCGTCCATGCAGCAGCCAAGAACACCGAGCACGGCAGGCACCTTCAAGTTGGCCATCGCAGACAGCATCATACTATCCGCCATCATGCTATGGATTCCCGGCTCTGAGCCACCTGCCAAGACATCCCCGCCGACATCGATGCCCATGAAAAGGTCGACGCCTAACTTCTCGATGGCCTCATTGAGTCCATCGATTACCCCCTGAACGCCATTGTTCAAGTCAACCAGAAGGGTATTCTCCTTCAACAACCCAGCGACGGCTGATTCCGTGAAACGAACCCCGTTCGTTGTACGCGTCTTCTCGTTCGCGAGACCCACCGTGGCAGAAATCAGTTCTATTTCCACTATCTCCCCCATCTTACGGGGCCCCGGCTCAGGGTCGTTCACATAGCGCTCCCATGTCAAACCTCCGATCAGCGTCTTGAGGCCCAGCCAACGAAGATAACGGGAAGTGGAGATAGTCCCGACTATATCGCCCCCTCCGCCCACTCCTATGACCATCGCATGCTTCGACTCCTTAATAATGCTTTCAAACGAATCCATAGACAAAACCCGGCAAAATTAAAATAAACATCAAACCAAAAAATTATTGAGGAAGAACTTTCCCTCGCCCATCGGAACCGCCCTTTCGAATAGAGCCCGTTCCTGCGCTCGAAGGGTTGAAGGCCTGGTGGCATCTATTCCGATGTTGTTCCTCAGCCTGAAATGGCTCCCAGCAATCTCAGCCATAATCGGCTGTGCTATGTCAAGATTCTCCGAAGTTCCCGCCGCCGGAATTATTATCACGTCCTTTCCGGGATCAACTCTAGTACCTATTGACCAAATTATCTCCCTGGGGTCGTTGATGTTGACGTCCTCGTCTACCGTAATTATTATCTTGGGATAGTGATACGAACTCGACATTGCCGCCAACATGACGCTCCTAGGCTCGGTGTCAAAACGTGGGACCATCTGGATTATTACCACGAAATGACCCCCCCAAGGCGGAACGTAGACATCCCTCACGTCGACATATCCCCCAACGTCCTTAGCACGATTGTAGATATGGGCCTCCATGGGCAGGGAACATAGTGCTTGGTGATCGGTGAACCGGACGGACTGAATATGGCGGTATAACGCGTCATCCTTCATCGTTATTGCCTTGACCTTTATTATCGGAAGCATGTTCTTACCGAGAACCTCCCTCGAATAACCGGTGTACTCTGCAAATGGACCCTCTTCCTCCCTGACCTTCGGAGGGATTTCACCCTCTATCACTATCTCAGCGTTTGCCGGTGCCTCCATGTCTATGGTCTCGCACTTCACCAGCTCTACGGGCTCGCCCGTTATGGCTTCCACAAAGCCAAATTCGTCAAACGGGTATTCGGTGCTGTAGTTCGTGGCCACCTCGTACGCAGGATGCATCCCTATGGCAATGGCCACTGGCATTGGTTTGTTTTCCTTCTCATATTTTTGATAGTTAATCATTGTATGAGTGGGCGCCATCTGAATACCAGTATGATGCTTGCTCTTCACTTGCATGCGGAGGCAGGCAAGGTTTCTAACCCCAGTCTCGGGGTCTTTTGAAATCACTGTCCCAGACCCTATGTAAGGACCGCCACATGTTTTAGAATGAGTTATCACAGGGAGCTTGGCTAAATCAGCCTCCTCCCCAAGGAATATCTTCTCCTTAACCGGCCCCTTGCTCACCATCTTAACCTCGCTTGGATACTTCACTTTATCGGCAAGGACTGAGGCAACTTTGTCGGGCGTCGTCCCCAGAAGAAGAGCCTGCTGCTCACGAGTCTTTATCAAGCCAGCACAGACATTCCAACCTTGATACCCCTTAACTTTTTCGAAAAAGATCGCCTTGGGAGATTCTGAGCATAAACTCCCCATGTTGGTTTTAGGATTTACTTCTTTTTTAACCCTGATTAAAAGATTATTTTTTTCAAGCAGATCGAGCCAGGTCTTCAAATCTTTCGACAGTGAACCACCTTTTAAAGGGTTGTGCGTTGCGTAAATAGACTTTCTGATTCTAATATTTCAGGATGGCTACAGGGAAAAAGGCAATTTTTGATCAGTCGCCAAAAAAGGATTTTTCAATTTGCGGTTGATTAATAATTTAACCTAAGATACAAAGTCTTAGTTGGGAGGAAAATAATGGACATTAGATCTGAGGTTCTAAAACGAGTGAAGCCCAACGAGGATAACATCAAAAACATGAACAAAGTGGCGTCTGAGCTCGTTCAACGGGTTAATAAATCTGCGGCCAAGATGGGACCCAACGCACATGCGATGCTCGTCGGCTCGGCTGCTCGCGGCACTTGGATCCGCTCCGAGCGAGATATCGACATATTCGTTCTCTTTCCCGAAGTCCTCAGCAGAGAGGAGCTGGAACAACAGGGGATGGCCATAGCTCGGGACGTAGCGGGATCGACCGGAAAAGAAAGATTCGCCGAGCACCCCTACGTGACCATGAGATTCAAGGAGTTCGACGTAGACTTAGTTCCTTGTTATGATTTGAAAGATACGAGAAAGATAAAAAGCGCAGTTGATCGCACCCCTCATCACCAGAAATATGTTGAGGGACGACTCACGCCACAACTTGCTGAAGAGGTGCTGTTACTCAAGCAGTTCGCCTATGGGGCAGGGGTTTACGGCGCTGAACTCAAAACCCAAGGATTCTCGGGGTACCTATGTGAGCTTCTTATCCTGCACTACGGCTCTTTCGAAAAACTCGTTTACGGAGCCAGCGGGTGGGGCCTCGGAAAAATTATAGACATCGGGAAGAGATATCGTGACGAATCTGAATCGCAGGTTCTCTTTGAAAGACAGCAGCTCTTGGTAATAGACCCCGTCGACCCGACTCGCAACGTCGCGGCCGCTGTATCTCTTCAGAACTTCACTATCTTCGTCCGAGCATGCCAAGATTACAACAAGAGGGCGAGTTTGAATTTCTTTTTCCCGAACAAGGTCATACCCCTAGGTCCGAGTGAGCTCGACCGAACTCTGAAAACAAGGAATACCCGGCTGTTTTGCTTGACGTTCCGCTCGCCCGACGTGGTGCCCGATGTGCTATACCCGCAGCTACGAAAGACCGAAAAAACCTTAACCACACGTCTGGCTCAGCTAGGCTTCGAGGTATTGAGAAGCGACGTCTGGGCGAACTCGAACGCCGTAATTATTCTTGAGCTCAGGGTGTCAAAGCTGCCGCGAGTGAGGACTCGAGTGGGACCGCCCCTGAGAATGACAGTCGACAGGTTCATCCTGGAGCACATTAATTCACCAGACAAGTTGGCTGGACCGTTTGTGGACCCCGTAGGGAGGATAGTTTTCGAGCTGAAGCGAAAACAGACCAGCGCCTTGGATGTCCTGAAAGATGTTTTAACGGAACGCACGGCATTCGGGAAAAACGTCGCAGAGGCGGTAGGGGTGGGTTACGAAATCATAGAGGGAATCAAGATAAAGAAGCTCCTACGCTACCCTGGATTCAGTGAGTTCATCTCCGACTACTTGACACGCTGTCTGCCCTGGTACCGATAATGCCCTAAATAGAACATTAACCCAGTTCAATCCGGGCTAGCGTGTTGTATATCGGTCCCTTTGATGTCAGAGTGCTCTGTTTTAGCTCAACTGCCTGAGCGCGCGAAACGCCAAACCCTACATCGGACATTTCTTTCACAAACGTGGCTAGATGATCCTTCATTCTAGCAGTCCTGACCCGGGCGATGGTTAGGTGCGGCACAAAATACCTATCCTGGCGAAATCCGAACCCATGAAGTTGCTCCTCAATTTTTCCGTGTATATCGAATAGTTCCTCCTTTCCCACCTCCACGCCCGTCCAAATCACCCGGATATAATGTGGGTTCGGGAAGACCCCTACCCCCCTAACTCCGATGTCGAACTTATCCCTACCACCGACGGCCATCTTTAATATCTCGACGATCCCGGGTATCTTATCGTCAGAAGTATCGCCAAGAAATTTCATGGTGACATGAATGTTAGGTGGATCGACCAGCTTTAGGTCAGCCCCAGTGGCCTTGAGCTGCTCCTGCGCATCGACAATTTTTTTACGCACCTCTTCGTCGAT
The DNA here is from genome assembly GCA_964343275.1 of Hadarchaeota archaeon (SeqCode). GTDB lineage: Archaea > Hadarchaeota > Hadarchaeia > Hadarchaeales > Hadarchaeaceae > Hadarchaeum. The sequence continues at coordinate 9,327 of CAYFIY010000012.1, read as the reverse complement.
ATCAATCCCGATGAAAGCACGCGGCATTTATTCCCGCCTCCATTCTCCCATCATCTTAACAAGGGATATATTATAATGACGCAATTTATTTAGGTTTCCGAACAAAGTAGCCTTAATGAAAGCAATTTGTCTCCTCTCCGGCGGACCCGACAGCGCCGTTTCAGCGGCGATTGCGGCGAGCGAGGGATACACGTTATACTGCCTCTCGTTTGATTACGGGCAAATCGCGAAGAGAGAACTAAAAAATGCCAAAAATATCTCTGAGATTTTGGGCACCAAGAGCCACCGTATCGTGGACATCTCATTCCTGAAAGAACTCTATGGTCCCGGCGTGACCGCCCTAACCGACGAAAACATGCCGATGCCGAGGGAATTCGAACAGAGCGTGATAGTGCCCTTCAGAAACGGCATCATGCTTGCGATAGCCGGCGGCTATGCGGATGCCGTGAGAGCTGATGTGATCTTTTACGGTCCGCATGGTGATGACACGGCATCTTATCCCGACTGTAGGAAGGAATTCGTGTCAGCTATGTCGCAGGCGATATCCCTAGGTACGGGAAAGAAACTCCCCGTGATGAACCCTCTTGCCGACAAAACTAAAGCCGATGTGATAAAGCTCGCCGTGAAGCTCGGCGTTCCACTGGAGTTGACGTGGAGCTGTTATCTGAATGGTGAAGTCCACTGCGGGAGCTGCGAATCATGCAGAAACAGAAAGAATGCTTTCATAGCCTCGGGGATAAATGACCCGACAAAATATGTCGAGTAACTGGAAATATCATTCAATATTTCCCGTCATCTTCATGATTTCTCCATCTCATATGCCAACGGAATTTAATATTTTGGCCCCAGTAAACAATTTTCTATCGGTATATCCACTTTATGACTAAAGATTCCATAGCGCCAGACCGGTTGTCAGGTCATACTCTCGTTCAAGTACGCCGCCAATCAACTCTTGAATGTATGCCTCGGCGGCGAAGATTGTAGCCCTGAGCAAGTGACCCCCATACGTCTTTCCAGATGGGTCGGATAAAATGGCATGTGCATGAGAGAATGTTTTCCTATTTTTTAAAGAGATGTTTCCAAAAACGTTGACAATCTCCAAGGGCTTATCAATACTAATTTTTTGGTAAATTTTTTTCTTCGGATCATAATAGGCGAGGGTTGCTTTTTTGACCGAACCCAAAGCGGTGAACACGCCCATCTTAATTTTTTTATCTTTTGCGAAGCCTTCAATAGATCGGACTAAATTCGAATTATGTTCAAGCCTGCACAGAAACGTTTTACCGACTTTGTACCCAGCGGCCCGCATGGTGCGCCCCTGCCAACTAGGTGCCAAAGTTTAAGATGTTTACCAGGGGCCAGCACTTATGTTTATCCCAGTTGAGCTGAAGTTTGATGGGATTAGGTGGTCGAAACAGCTTCGATTGGCGGATCAGGAAACGCAGCCGTTCAAAGGGCGACAGAGGCACTGAAGGATGGCAAACATGTTGTCTTTACCGGTAGCGGCGTATCGCCATCCGAGGAGGTAGAACTTAAAAAAATGGCAACTGAACGCGAGCTGTTGTTCCTCGGACCGGGATGCAGTACATCAATTTTGGACGGAGAGGGGTTCGGCATCTGGAACTCCGTCAGTCGTGGGGCCATCGGTATAATCGGTACCTTCGGAAGTGGGATTCAGCAGGTATCGTGTCTACTCGATGATGTCGGTGTCTCTCACGTCCTCGACGTTGGCTTTCGCGATCTTTCCCAGAGCGTCAATGCCGTGGGGACTAACTCGGCTTTAAAATTTCTTAAGTACGACGAAAAAACCGAGGTAATAGTGTTGCTTGCGAGGTCACCCGTCACGAGTGTTAGACACTTAGTGCTAAGGGAATTAGAAAAAACAAAAAAACCAACAGTCGTCTGCCTCCTCGACGAAAAATCAGACATCTCCGGAAAAGATCGTGTACAAGCGAGAAGTTTTAGAGATGCCGCAGACCATGCTCTCGCAATTATGAAAAAGGGTAAATCCCATCAGACAACCTCTGCCCAAGACATAGAAAATATTAAAAGGCTCGCCAAAAATGAGTACGAACGTTTCAGTTATAGCCAGAAATACGTCAGGGGGCTCTATTCCGGTGGGGCCCTATGTACCGAAGCACTAACCAGAATGAGCAAATTCTTGGCAGCCGTTCACTCGAACCTACCTCTCAAACCCAGACTCCGGATGCCGGATCCACACTCCAGCAGAGGTAACACCTGCATAGACTTGGGAACCGAGAAACTTTCTGGAGGAATCAACCCGATAGTGAATCTGGTCCCGAAGTGTGCAAGACTAAAAAAGGAAGCGAAGAACTGGAATACAGCAGTAGTTCTGTTAGATATCATACTTGGACATGGAGCACATCCAAATCCCGCCGCAGAGCTGATAAAGGCAATAAAAGAAGGAAGAAACGCTACCGAACGTGCGGGCGGTTATCTAAGCGTTACGGCATCCATCATTGGAACACCAAGAGATCCACAAAATCAAGCGTGGCAACGCCAGCAGCTCGAAAAGGCGGGTGTGTTGGTGAGCCAGTCTAACGCCCAAGCAGCAGAAATAGCTTCACTAATCGCGACTAAGGGTAAGGCTTGGAAAAAACTTGCCAAAGGATTATGATGCAAATTACTATTGTCATGGGATGATTCGTGAAATCAATTAATAGTTATAAAAAGTCATCCCGGTATATGGGCTCTTCCGCAAACCATCAAATGTTTAGGCTTTACCTAATTTCACCATCAATAAATTCAGAGCGCATCGATAGTCAGAAGAGCTTCTCCTTAACCGCTTTGACACTCCCAGCCATGCTCAGGAGTTTGTTCCGTCTATCATCTAGTTTAATAGTAGTCAGAATTATTGTGGCATCTTTGTCGATTACGATTTCGTGCATTTCACCGTCCACTTCTAACAATTTTTTTTCTAACTCCCCTCGACTATAGTCCCCACTGAAGTGATCTCGTACCCTATTCCTTCTTTTTGCAGCACCATGATAACCTTCGCCACGTAATCGCTGATAGATGTCGTCTTGGTTTCAACCGTGAGGGCGATGATCTCCATTAACGCTACTTTGTTCACCAATCTTATCTTGCCGGGACAATCTGATAAAACAACTCGAGAGATGATTCACATAAAAAGTGGTCGCGAGGAATTATTCTGTATTCGATTTCATCTTTCTCGTCTTTCTAGATATTTTTCCACTTTGTCAGCCACTTGCACAAAGACCTTGGCGGCTGGGGTCTCGGAATGTCCGAAGACGAAAGGCACGCCATCATCCGAGTCCTTGGATATCCTCTGATCAATTTGAATTTTACCCAAAAACGGGATGTCGAGTTGTTCAGATATTTTTTGTCCACCGCCGCTCCCTAAAATATCAGATTTTTCCCCACATCTCGGGCAAACAAATCCGCTCATATTTTCAATAACTCCCACCAATGGCACCTTCAGTTTTCTGGTGAAACCAACAGCCCTCTTGACAACAAGTTGTGAGATTTGAGAGGGAGCTGTTATCATTAAAACTCCATCGATATCTCGTATTAACTGCATAACGCTCAGAGATTCATCGCCGGTGCCCGGAGGTAAATCTACAAGCAGTAGGTCCAATTCGCCCCACTCTATATCTGACAAGAATTGTCTGATTGCGCTCGCTTTCATGGGGCCACGCCAGATAACAGGGATTTCATCACCCTTGAGGAGGAAGTCCATGGAAACAACCTTAACCCCGAATTCACCAGCGGGTGGGATTATCCCTGAACTTTCATCATTTCTGCCCAGCTTCCGCCCCCTTATACCAAATATCTTTGGAATACTGGGGCCATGAATGTCCGCATCTAAAATACCTACCTTTTGACCCCTGAGTGCAAACGTTACGCTTAAATTAGCTGTCACAGTGCTTTTGCCTACGCCGCCTTTGCCGCTCAATATTACTAGTTTATGTTTGATTTTGGACATCCGCGCCTTGATGCGCTCTTTCTGTTTCTCGATTTCGCTCCTTCTCTCCATCATTCTTCCACTTTCCTATGAATACTTAATCTTACATAGCTCCTAGTATCGATCCCGTTTTATAAAATAAGTTTCCCGTACTTAAATGGCGTTTTCACTACAACCCGAGTGGATTGAGATGATAAAAAGCTCCTCCTACGAGCACGGCTATTAAAAAAGTACCTGCAGTTATCAAAACAGCACTTTTCCATCCGAGCTCCTGCCTGAGCACTGATATCGTGGCCACGCACGGAACATAAATAGTGACCACCAGGGCAAAAACGAAAAGCTGTAGTGGAGTCATGAACTGCAGCAGATCTGACGTGCCGGCCAGAGCGAACAACAGCACTAGTGCTCCCTCCTTACGAATGAACCCATAGATCAAAGGGACAATAGCGATGGCTGGGAGACCGAGTAAACCAGTAGTTAGGGGGGAAAGCGGACGGGTTATCGCATCCATCATCCCCGAGACCTGGAGGATCCCGATAATGAAACCCCCGACTATCAATAGGGGGACGGCGACATAGACGAAACCTTTCATTCTGATCCAAGTCTTGCTCAGAACTGGCTTTAACAGGGGTCTCCGTAACGGGGTCATTTCCATAATCATGCCCGAAACTCGCCCGGGCAACCATCTGTTGAGTAGCCAACCGAGTAGGACTATCAAAAAAATCACGATACCGTAAATCAGCAGGACGTAATTTACCCCCAAGAAAAATCCCACCGTGCCCAATATGACTGCGGTTCTAGCGGAGCATGGAACCATCGAAATCAAAAAACCGGAGATGAGTCGCTCGCGCCTGGTGGTGAGCACGCGAGTAGCCATGATCGCAGGAACATTACAGCCGAAGCCGCCTAGCATAGGAACGACCGCTCGTCCGTGCAAACCTATCTTGTGCATCGCCGAGTCCATGACAAAAGCCATTCGCGGAAGATAGCCGATATCCTCGAGCACGCCCAACATGAGGAAGAAGACTAGTATGTATGGGATCATCACTGCCAAGATTCCGGCGATTCCCTGAACTAGCCCTATTTCAATGACCTGCCCCAAGCCTCCGGAGCTACGGAGGTATGAGCTCAGCCCGCCCGTTACCGTGTTCCAGCTGCCCAATAGTAGGTTCTCCAAAAATCCCCCAGCATAAACTATTGTCAATAGCAGAACAGCAAAAACTAAGAAAATTAAAGGGATTGCTGTCGGGGAATTTGTCGTCAAGTCGCCCAACTTTTGGGAGACGGTTGTTTTCACTGGAATTAACTTGGTAACATCACCTGAAACCATGTCAGCAATGCTATGTCTCTCCCGAGCAATCCTGTGAGCCGATGGCTCCCCGTGCCTCCGCGAAATCTCCCTGGCGAGCTTATCCGCACTTTTCAAGACCGGACCGCTCCTAGTTATCCGAGCCACAGATCGAATTAAGTGCTCATCTCCCTCGAGTAATTTCACGGCAAGACCTCTAGTTGGAATATCAAACGGAGTTGACCGAATGGTCTTGCGAATTTGCCTAGTGAGTCTTTCTATTTTTGCTTCCGTATCCTTGCCCGTCCGGAGCACTCTCTTAGGTTTTTGTTTGCTCTTGGCTAACTTAATCGCTTTATCGAACGCCAGCGCAACATTTTCTCCCCTAGTGGCGACTGTCGGGATAACAGGTACACCGATCCTTTTAGATAGCTGATTTGGATCCGGATTGATTCCCTTTCCCAACGCCAGGTCGAACATGTTGAGCAGAACGATCATGGGGCGACCGACGTCCAGCAGCTGGAGCGTCAAGTAAAGACCGCGTTCAAGATTAGAGGCGTCGATTATGTTTACTATCACGTCCGGATCTAATTCTAATATGGCACGCCTAGCAACCAGCTCATCCTCTGAAACAGCGCCTAACGAGTAGATGCCGGGAAGATCGATGACTCTGACGTCCTTTCCGCGATACCGCACTCGTCCCTCCATTAACTCGACGGTGGTACCAGGATAGTTGGAAACAATGACATCCATTCCAGTCATTTGATGAAAAATCGCACTTTTCCCCACGTTGGGCGTGCCCGCAAGCGCTACTGTTATCCGGTTCTTATAATCCGATCTCCGCATGAACTCACCGAGCAACCAAAATCAAGGCTTTCCTCTGTGGCGATGACGCGGAGACCCAACTTTAATCCGGGTGGCTATGTCCCTACTCAACGCTATCTGGGATTTACCGCATTGCAGCAATATTGCGCCGCGAGGGAGTTTTTCGATGACCTTGACCTTAGAACCCGGTAAAACGTTTAGGGAAAGCAATCGCTCGACGCAACCTTTGTCCTCAGGAATTACCAAGACCTCGGTTTCCTCGCCTTCCCCAAAATCAGTAAGAGCCTTGCCCTTCAGCGCGTTTGTTCTGCCGTTCGATGTGGGTATGGGATAACCGTGAGGACACGTCTCTGGCCTTCCAAGCTGTGATTCGATTTTGTCGACAAGTTCATCGTCGAGGACATGCTCAAACTCGCATGCGTGCTCATGGATTCCAGCCAAATCATGTTTGAACACATCGCTCAACAATCGTTCGGCAAGCTCGTGCCGGCGAACTATCCCCCAACCATTTTTTTTACCTAGCTTGGTCAGCTTTACCCCAGACCGGTCGTATGTGATACAACCTTTCGTCTTCAGTTTTCGAAGCATCCCCACCACGCTCGGGTCCTTGATACCCAGATGTTTGGCTAGTTCATTGACCTTCACTTTCCCATCGACTTCCTCCTCTAGCCGATATATACATTCTAGATACTCTTCCTCTGAAGGGGTCAAACTGAGTAAACTTTTGATCGGCGTATGGTAAACTAAGCGAGCCATATCATCAATAATTAGGTTTACCTAATTTTATAAAAACCTATTTACTGGTGATAAAATAAAAAATGCCTGTGCCTGATTTCTTTTTAAATGGCCACTCCCACAAACGCCTAGCGGTAAAGTTGGGAATCCTAGCATTAGGCTTCTCGCTAGCCGCCAGCATGCTAGAACTGCTATTCTCGAAAGCAGCTAAAGTTGGGTTTCTAGGTTTAACCTGAATTTCACTCCCGGTTTTTCTCTTGGTTCGTGGGGTCTACATCGTAACCCTAACCGCAATTCCGAACAACTCTGCTATCAAAATCGAGCTAGGCGATAACAGTGTTGCCAAGCGTGTGGCGATAGCGGACGCCCTGCCGATATCTATGACTGTATTTACCTCCGGCGCGATATTAGGCGGCCAAATGTTCAGCGCCCAGGCGGGTTAAGAAATGTTTAATTACATAATTTACGATTGTTCAGTGGGCGGTGGTAGTCTAGCTTGGTTAAAGCGTTTATAGCGCTTCCAAAAAGGACACGAGCTTGCCAAGCTCGCAGCGCGGGTTCAAATCCCGCCCACCGCACCACCTGTCACCGTTAAGTCTGTACTGCAATCCAGTTTCTAAAATCCGTGGCAAATTCAGGCCCTGTTCTTTTGTCGTATTCGCCAAATCGCCCGGAGGGGTGATGTTGACGTGTTTCCTATACGCATGAATACGTAATTAATCGCGAAAATCCATATTCTCAGTACCTTATTGAATCACCAAGATTTTTTAGGCGATTTTATAAATAATTATTCTTTTTGTTGTGGCTTCATGCCCTTATAAGATTTAGGATCAGGGGGGCAAGGGCCCCCTATACTGATGTAGTCCTCTGGACCAGATGACTTCATCGTGTGAGTGGTTCCAGGCTCCACGTATACCACACACCCTTTTTCGATGGGATGTTCAATATTATTATCGACATCAACCGCCACACCCTTCCCTTGAGCAATGTAAAAGATGTCTTCCGATTTCTCATGAACGTGCGGCACATTCTCTTGGCCAGGTTTCATCAAAAAGTAATTCAATGATCCATATTTTGCACCCATGCCGGGCCAAACTATGGCCTTCGCAAAGCCACCCTTAACCAGCGGTATTTTCACAAAATCTTTGTCTATCCTTAAAACTTTAATGACCATTTTAAATACCTCACTACTCCCGCATTTGGTATTTACCTTTTTATAACTATTCGCTAGCGGCAGAATGGACATTACCAATTGAGATTGCAAAATATCACAAGTATAGAGTTGAATAATTTCCTACAATAATTGGCTAATCATGTTTTTTATTTTTTTTTCGTAATTGCATTGAACATAAATGAATCATTGGATGACCGTTTAAACTTTAACTTCAAAATTTCAATGAAAAATACCAAATAAACGCTAGCTAGTTAGTAATTTATTAGTTTCACTTAATTCGAACGAATTCTATACCTAGATCCTCGAACTTTTTCCTAACCATCTGATATTTTTCTTTCCACGCATCTATAGGTTCGAAAGTTTCCGCGTTACAACACTCAGCAAAACTACTTCCCTTAGGTGGTACCTTGAGCTTGTCCTCATACTTCGGGATAATCTTCTTCACGATGTCATTGGCATCCTTACGTTTCAGCCCCGGATTGGACTTGGCAATCTCACCGGCAAACTTGTTCTCGAGTCCCGAAGCATAATCAACGTATTTACCGCCTCCCGATCGAACACCCATCATAAACGTAGCGCCGTCAACAAGATTATTTATCGCGTTAACCCCAGTCTCCCAGAGAATCATCTCCGTATTGGGTCCGGCCACAGGATTGTTCGTATCACAAAACATCAGCCTGCAGTTACGACTTAAGGCTTGGGCAGAGATGCTGTTGGACCATATAGCTCCTCTTCCACAATTGCCCAAATAAAGGATATCATAAACAGAGCTTTGATTCAATATCGATTTGTAAACCGATGGAAGCAAAATTGCCGACGCTATGCGGGCTAATGCGCAACCTTCTGGACCGCGGGGATAACCGCCGATCATAGAATGAATGTAGGAATGAGATATTATACCAAGGGAATGAATGAACGCAGCGAGTCTGAGAATCTCATGACCGACCCTCAATTCAGCTGAACCGGCCAAGCTATAGTAATAATTAGGTTCCGCCAGCACTGGGGAACCCTTCGAAAGCACTCCAGTAAGCCAACCATATCCAGACGCGTCCGAGATGTATGAAGAGTGTCTAGGCATTCCCGGCCTATGGGCTATCCTGAGAGACATTTCAGTAAATTGTCCAGCAAGAGCGCCTGCCAACATCTCTATTGGATAGCGAGTACGCACTTCCACCCCATTAACTCTCGTTAGGATGCCTGTTTGCAACCAGTCTACTACTCTATGCCGAGCAACGCTCGCATGAATCGGTACCCAGTAGTCAGGGGTGCAATCTAATCCGAATGGTCCTAAGTTTGTGTATACTGGAGCATCGTCCTCGACATCCCTCTTCCTCATCACAAACCTATCGAAACCGGATC
>CAYFIY010000011.1:0-43881 GCA_964343275.1 Hadarchaeota archaeon (SeqCode) | reverse complement strand
TTCTTTCATCTATTCCACCACTAACCATTCGACCGCTTCCGTGACAATTACATCTCATTTTTATTTGTCGGAATTTGCCCATAAGCTTTATTAAGTGCTGTTTCCTATTGATGAAAGTGTTAGGTGTAAAAATGGAATTTGCAAAACACGTTCAAATCAGAGAAGAAAAATTTGGAGTGGTCATCTTTGATACACTCAAAGAAAAAGTTTTTGTTACAAATAAACAGGGTGCGGAGATTCTCCAACTAGTCAAAGATAGCAAATCACAAGAGGAAATATTTAAAGCTTTAATTGATGGGTATAGTGGAAATCGTGAAACAATAATAGGTGACGCTACCAGTTTTATCAATCATCTCATTGAAAACAACCTCTTGACGAAAGATAAATAAGGGATATTATGATGCAGGGTTTGAGAGTTGAAGACTACGAATCGCCCTTGTTCATAGCTTGGCAACTCACCTCCGAATGCAACCTCGGATGTCTACACTGCTGCGAGGACTCTGGACATTCTATGCCGGATGAAATGGGGCACGATGACATACAAAATTTTGTTAAGCAAGTCGTGGACATGAAAATTCCATACGTCGCGATATCAGGCGGAGAGCCGTTGCTTCATCCAGAGTTCTTTGAAATAAGTGATTTTATTAGAAAGGGCGGAGCGAGTCTAAAAGTCGAAACCAACGGGCTTCGAATCGATAGAAAAGCGGCTAAGAGGATTGCGGAGATGAATTTCCGCTCAGTTCAAGTGAGCGTCGATGGAGCTACTCAAGCTGCACATGATAAGCTTAGGCTTAATGGAGATTGGCAAAAGACCATAGATACGATAAAGTATTTGATCGAAGATGGCGTCAACACAGAGATTGTATTTGTACCAACTAAATTCAATATACACGAAATTGGGGATGCAATAGATTTGGCAGCGTCTCTTGGAGTATATGGTTTCTATACAGGTAAAATAATGAGAATTGGTAGGGCCGCACAAAACTGGTCCATCTTGGCTCCTTCTGAAGAAGATTATAATAAATTCTTCGTGGAACTAAAGAAAAAGACCGATGAATACAAAGGACGGATGAAGGTCTATTACTATCCCTACGATGTCATCGAGGAACTAAAGTATCGGTTAAAATCTCCCTCCGCTACTCTCCTGGTGATTCCCAACGGAAAGGTCAAATTGATCGGCCCCCTTCCGTTCATCTGCGGAGACGTTAGAAAGCACAGTCTGCGGGAAGTTTGGGATAGATACAGAAAAGCCTGGAAAGATCCAAGGGTCATCGAGTTTGCGAATAGAGTAATCAACGATCCTGTGCTGCTTGCGGAATCTAATAACTGGGTAGAACTTTACCAATAATCATTTCGTGGTTCACACATCTATCCAGAAATGCTAACTATTTTGCCCGCATTAATCCGGTCACTAATTTTAGTTAGATTGTTGCTAATTGTTATGGGTTGTGTTAACATGCGAAAAATGTCATTCGCTAAAGTATTATTGCCAAACAATATTTCTTACCTACAAAATGTTTGGGTTGGGGCAACGCGTCAGCAATCCCAAACGCACTCATTATTGAATATTCGTATAATATCACTTAGACTTTATCAGTGAGAATCGGCTAAACAAATACTATGTTACAGAAAATAAGGTACCGCTTCCTTCTTTTCGCCGGTATGTTTCCTTATCTGCTTGGTTCTGCAGTAGCGTTCCACACCAAAGAGTCAATCCACTTTCCCTATTTTTTACTAGGCTTGCTAGGGGTCGCGTTCGTGCTATTGGCAGTACAAGTCTTCAATGAACATTTTGATATCACTCTAGGCACGGATCGAGTCTTCTCCAATAAAACTCCTTCCCCTCCCCATTTGAGTACGGCCTTGGTGGCTACGGCAATAGCTCTGCTGATAGGTCTTTATCTTGCATCCGTGAGGGGTTGGCCCCTACTCGTATTTATTGGATTTGGCGTCCTGGCAATGGTATTTTATGTTGGACCCCCCATCCGATGGTCCTATAGAGGCTTAGGTGAGATTATGATCTTCCTTTCATATGGACCGTTCATGACCGTGGGTGGCTACTATCTCCAGGTCCAAGGAGTCGATATCCCCCCGTTGATCGCTTCCTTAGTTCTCGGCTTTCTAGTTCTAGCTATCGCAGTCGTTAATGAGGTTCCAGAATACCACGAGGATAGGATGGTCGGCAAAAAAAATTTGGTAGTAAGACTTGGGAGAAGGCGAGCTGTGTTTTTATATGCCATTATCCTTTTTTTTAGTTTTGCTATTTTGGCGCTTAGTTCTTATTTAGGTACAATCCCTGTTTACTCGCTTTTGATATTTACAACGTTGCCTTTGGCCTTTAGGAATGTCATTATAGCGGTCAAGAATTACAAAAGCCCCAAACGATTTATTGCTGCAATACGAGGAACAGCTATAATATACACTGTATCAGCATGCTGGCTTATCTTGAGCTATCTGGTATAAACCAATAATAATTGTATTTTCTTAAGCGAAATCACGTAAACCTGATGTATGGCTGGGCCATTATCTCTTCGGAAACATCTTCCAGCGTAGGTTTCTCCCATTCTTTCATCATATTCACCAAGAAAATCATGCATACAGACTATTTAAATATTTCTAAAGCGATTGAAGTTGATAAAAAATATACGCATAAAAAGTGGGGCTGCTGAAAACCTAAGCAGTTAAGTGATTTGGCATTGTGTTATCAACGCGCAGAAGTCTAGCGTTTTTGTGTTTGCGCTACCTTTAAACTAACCTAAATCTAATCCCACTGTTGCAAAGCAAATGAGGTTCAAATATGGACTTTCACGAGTTCGTTGAGGAAGCAAGAGCTGAAATTGACGATACCTTAAAGCGATTACTCTCCGATCGGGAAGACCGAAAAATTATTTGGAAAATGATAGAAAGCGGTAAGAGGCTGAGGCCCATTCTTTGTATCCTCTCTTTCAAAGCCTGTAATGGGAGTGATGAGAACTACAATAAAGCTTTAAATGTTGCAGCAGCTATCGAGCTTTGTCACTGCGCGAGCCTCTGCCATGACGACATAGTTGACAGGGACGTAACTAGGAGGGGGAAACCCGCGCTCTGGGTTGAGGCTGGCATCCCGGATGCCTTAATGGCAGGACACAGGGCAATATTACTCGGGCTCCAGATATCGTTTGCCCAAGGGGCTGAGGTAGCCAACACGTTCCTAGGCGCCTGGGACCAGAGCTTGAGGGGCGGCTTGATGGAAATAGACGTGAGAAAAGGTCTAAGAGATCCCATCAAATTTTATTTCGATATAATCTCTAAGAAGACGGCTAGCCTCTTCTCGGGCGCGTCAAAGGTCGGCGCTCAAATCGCGTACGTCTCACTAAATCTCCAGGCGATCATCGAAGACTACGGAATGGCAGTCGGCGTGGCGTATCAAATTGCCGACGATATGTCTGAGTTACACGAGAAAAAAGAGGAAGAACTGTCATCCTTGATGGGAAAAGTAAGTAATCCAGCAGGGGCGTCGTATATTCAAGGGTTCCTAAACACCAAAATAGAAGCCGCTATCAAAAAAGCTGAGGACATCTCACGAGATGAGCAGATACCTGAAGGCGAGTTCAAGTCATTTATGTCCCAGCTACCAAGATACTTCGTCGACAGAATTCTCAGAAAAGGAAGTGATTAGATAGCTTTCGAGTGATTAGGATATTCCCCCAATACCGCCCGCCGCGCATATTTTAAAATTGCTCCTGAATTACAAATTTTATGATGTTGCTAGACATCACCTTATTTACCACCATTAACGTGTCCTTGATATCTAAAAAATAATGTATGTTTTTTTTAGCCAGATAATTTTTACAACTTCCCCAAGTATCGCAATAACCAAGGTATGGTAATTAAGTCCTTGATGCTGGGTCTTATCCCTTCCAAGAGTTTGGCCTGTAGATTGGGCGAGCCCCTTTTTAGCAGCTCAAACCTCTCCTCATCGCTCATTTTTAAGACCATATTTAGCAACTTCCCCGCAAACCTCAATCTTTTTCCGTAACCGCGCCAAAAGAGCCGCTCGTAATTTTCTCTTAAACATATGCTTCCGCTCCACAAAGCAAACCTAATTCCCTCACCTGTTGTTGATAAGACCGCGCCAGCAGCTTCTCCCACTACAACTAGTTTTCCTTTTCTGATCTTCTTGATAGGTCCTCCTAACAATTCCACTGTGGTTAGTATGGGCGCGGGACTGGACAAAAGTTTAAGGCCGTAGATCTTGAGGTTATCTTCGAGGATTTTCTCCAACATCTTTTTACTGTAAAAGCCACCAACGCCGAAGTTGACTATGTCCCCTCTTGGGAAAAGCCATGCGTATCCTTTTTCATAAAAATTCAGCACTACTGCGCCTGATTCTAATTTACCCTTACAATACCCCTGCATGGTAACCACATGCTTTTTTGTTGGATAATCTAATCCTGCCGCTCTTGCTAAGTTTTGTCGGTAGCCAGTTGCATCCACCGCAAGGTCGAATCCCATTTTTCTGAGTCCATTATAAGTGACTTTCTCACCTAGACGAATCTTTGCACCGAGAGTCTTTGCTCTTTCTGCGAGTTCCTCAAGGAACGCTCTCTTATCAATCGTATAACCCTTTAGAGAATCCACGCGCAATTCACGGACATACTTCCCTTTATAGTAAACTATCCCTCGTTCTACCTTGTTGAGTATCCAAGGAGCTCTACTGCTAAATGGTGTGTAACGAAGAGTTTCTCGTGGGATGAGCTCGCCACAAGGCTTAACACTTAACTTATCATTACTTTCAAAAACTGTGATATCATATCCTTTTTTTGCCCCCCAATAAGCGCAGCTGAGGCCACTAGGCCCTGCTCCAGCTACCAAAATTCTAGGATAATCCCCCAATTGTCCTCTTCTCCCTGTTAATGATTTTTGCATGTTCTCCTAGTTTATTAGGTGATTTACTAAAATAACTTTTCCGTGGCGCTTACTAAAAAGGAGCTGCTATAAGATGCTATGGGTTTATTTTTATTCTCCCTTTTCTAAATTTTTTTTTATAATTATCTCTTTCTGTTTTTTGATCCTCATATGATATTAACCAACCAATTGGCTAAGGATGCCACAAAAACAATTTATAACTTTTATTGATTTTTGGTAATCACAACAAGGTTAAAATGCTTTTGAGTAGAAAAGGAGGGCAATGCGTTAATTCAAAAACTAGTGGTTTTTATGGGTAGGAAAAATTTTAAAACTTTCAAGCTAATCTCGCTTGAAGAAGTTTCTTGCCGTCTAAGCGGGGTACCAACCGCCAGATTATCCGTTCATGAAATGGTCTCTGTAGAAAACTCAGTGGGTAGAGTCTTAGCTGAGGATGTTGTTTCCAAGGTGAATATACCCGACCGACGTATAGCAGTTTTTGATGGATACGCGGTTATATCCTCAGACATTAGTAGTGCCCTGCTGGATAACCCAGTCACGTTGAAAATTGTGGGTGAAACGTTCTCCGACACTACCTCACCGAGAACTTTATCTCCAGGTGCAGCTGTGTATACCGCATGCGGAGCTCCAGTGTCCGATGCCGGAGATGCCGTCATAAAAGTTGAAAATACTAGGTTAATGGGAGGTCATGTCCAAGTGATATCTCCGTTAGAGCCAGGCAAAAATATAGCTCTCGTGGGGGAGGATGTGAAAAAAGGTGATCGGATTCTCGCAAAAAGTAGCATATTGAGGCCCCAGGATGTTGGATTGCTGGCGGGCATAGGATTGCGGTCAGTAAAAGTGATGAAAAAACCAAAGGTCGGCATAATCTCAATTGGAGACGAGTTGGCAAAGTCCAGAAAATCGGGGAAAATTAGCAATAACTACGCTTTGATGATTTCCGGCCTCGTTTCCGAGATTTGCTGCGATCCAAGGTTATTAGGCATAGCAACCGACGACCTAGGTCAAATCAAGAAGGCCATCTCAAAAGGAGTTGAAAAAATGGATGTTGTGACCACAATCGCAGGTTGTTCTGTTGGAGTGAAGGATCTTGTGCCTAGAGCAATAAAGGACTTAGGTGGTAGTATTTTGTTACATGGGGTCAAGCTAAGCCCCGGCACGCCTATGGGGGTCGGAATCCTAAAGGGTAAGCCAGTTGTCATGTTGCCAGGATATATCGTCTCAGCATACGCCGCTTTTTACACACTATTGGCCCCTATTATTACCAATATCATCGGTTTGACGACGGAAAAATTCTTTCCAATCATCAAGGCACGGTTAACACATGATGTAAGGGGAAAACAAGTATCAACTTTTATGAGGGTTCGTCTGAGAAGTTTAGATAGTGGTTTTTCGGCTGAACCCGTGCGTGGGGGCTCAAGTCGCTTATCGACATTAGTGAAATCAAACGGATACACGATTGTTCCGATTAAAAAAGAACTGAAAAAGGGAGAACTCGTAGACGTAGTATTTTATGATATGTACGAATTCAGCCGCTTTTCCATGAACGGTTAGTACGGGCTTCTTTGGGTTTCGAAGTCACTGAGAGTCAGTTGACCTAGATTTTTCAATTCTCTTTGCTATCACAAGACTCGCTTCCATTAAGATCAAGATTGGTATGAAAAGAACAGACTCAGTTACAATACCTGGTTCGGGGTCTATGACGGCTATTAAAATAACGATGACCCCGTACACATATTTTCTGTTCTTTGTGATCTGTATCGAACTCACGATTTCGGCTTTAATGAGAGCGATTAGAAACACTGGAAATGTAAAAATCAACCCCGAAACAGCTAAGGTCATCCCGATCAAAGCGTACAAGTCTGAAAATTCGTATATTGGCGGTAGGTTGAGGAGACCAGCAAAGCTAGAGAAAGTTATCAACATAGTGGGCAAAATCAGAAAATATCCAAGAGTTGACCCAGCGATGAATAAGAGGACAAACGGCACGACGAATTTGAAAACCTCTTTTTTTTCATGCTTTTGAAGAGCCGGATTGATGAATTTGTGAAGCTCAAATGCAATTACAGGCGAACTTATCAAAAACCCTATTATGACAGAGGTGAAAAGGTATACTTCTAAAGGTGCAATCCAACGAACTGGGAGTAGTTCTGTACCGATAGGTAGAAAATCTATTTGCATCTGTTTGATGATGGTTGTGGCGATTGTGGGATACCACATACCTGTTAATTCGAGGTCGATTGGTACGACCATCACAACAACAGTGCAAATAGCTACTGCGAAGAAAATAGTGCGCAGGTGTCGAAGTAGCTCCATTGCGTGTTCCCAGAATGTTAGCTTTGTCCACTCTTCGCTTGCCATCTTATGAACCATTAAACGTTAGGATTAAATTAGATTTAAGTGGGTTTCCAAGTATTTGCTGCCGTTCGCCCCCTTTTTTTCACACACTTTTTTCTTTTTCAACCGGAGGCGCTTTTTTCTTTCTTTCTTGCTCTTCTTTTTCCCCTTCTCTGGTCGACGCGACTTTGAATTCACTCACAGCTTTGCCCAAAGCTTTTCCTAGTCCTGTCAATCTCGTAGCTCCGAAGATTAACACGACGATTGCAAGAATAAGAACCAATTCTGGCCAACCTATAAAAGCCATTTCATTCACCTTTTAAGTCTTCAGTATGGGTTTCCTCCTTTTTATCCTCCATAGATATTTTCCGCGCCTCATGATTTATAGGTTTTTCTTTCGTGCCAAAAGTTGGTTTTCTGATAGGGCTAGGAGCCATATCTCTCTTGATATTCTCAATCGGAGACTCAATGGCTTCAGCAAGCCCTTTGCTTGCTTTATTAAACTCTCTCACGCCTTTCCCAATTGTTCTCGCCATTTCAGGCAATTTAGAGGGGCCCAATACCAATAATAATATCGCAAAGATCAGAACAACTTCTTGAAATCCTAGCATTTGGGTGCCTCTTCTGGTACAATTTAAATAATTCAAAGAGTATAAAAATAACGTTGGCAAACCCAAAATGCGGTAAACTACTCGATTTACGGCGCTAAATGAGGCTTTCAAAGACGGAAACCGATTGGTGGGATTGTTGTCCGGAGCTTTAATCTTATGTGGCGGCATAGGCAAAAGGATAGGTCTAAATAAAGCCCTAATAAAAATCTCGGATAAACCACTTTTGCTTCACGTCGTGGAGAAAATGATTGGTTCTGTGGATGAGTTGGTAGTCTCTATAGGGATGAAAGACAATCCAACTAGATACAGTGAGATGTTACCTGAAGATGTTAAAGTTATAAACGACAAGATTTCGGGAAAAGGACCACTCGCTGGTATTATCTCAGGTATGAATAGCATGTCCTCGAGGTATACAGCAGTCTTTCCTTGCGATTCCCCTTTCTTGCACGAGGAAGTTCTAAAATTTATGTTCGACAATGCTCGCGGATTTGATGCTGCAATTCCTCGATGGCCAAATGGATACCTCGAACCGTTGCATGCAGTATATAAAGTTTCTTCTGCTCTCTCTGCAGCTAAAAACGTGGGTATCAAAACACGATGGTCTGTAATCGATATGATCATGAGGCTGAATAAAGTGGTTTACCTCGACACGGTAGAGATAAAGAAACTTGATCCTGAGCTGCTAACTTTTTTTAACATAAACAAAAAAGAAGATTTGAAAGTTGCGGCGGAAATAATTGGGCGTTAAAATACATTAATATTTTATCGCGTCTTTCACTATTTTGAGTATTTCCTCGCCGTCAACGTCCAAATCCGAAACTGGTGCAATTCGGGGCGTTTTGAAGTATTTCTTTGTAGCTAACGGCCCGGTTATGGCCAAAACTGGTTCGACAGTTCCATCAAGGGTTCTTTTCATATCTTCCTCGTCCTTTGCGGTGACAATTTTTAGCACGTCTGTTCTTTTAGCGATTAATGAGTGAAACCCCTCGATTATAAGGAGGTCAAGCTTTTCATCTTTTACCAACTTCAAAACTCTTTCTAATTCATCTCCACCAATATTCTTTTTCTTTATAATTGCTATTTCTTTTGGCGCACAAGAAATGACTACTCTGGCTCCGGCTCTTGAGTGTCTCCATGTATCCTTCCCCTCTTCGTCAATGGAAAATCCTCGGTAATGGACATGTTTGGCTGTCCCGACGTGCAACCCCACCTTTGATAGATTGGAAACCAAAAACTCCACCACGGTACTTTTTCCAGAGCCGGATGTCCCTACGACTGCCAAGACGGGTACCATTTCAATCACGATATTTTTCTGTAGTGGTAATTTTCACTATTTTTGGTTGTAAATATAAAACTTAAGTATTATTGGAATTGGAGTGAAGTGCATGCTTGACCGATTCATAGCATATTTTGTGATGATCGAAGCGCCTGATATCTGGAAGTTCTCTGGTGACACGCCACCTTCGATCAAAAGGACATTTTTTTGATTTTAACCCCATTTGTAGCCCTACTAATGGTTTTGATACTGGCTGTATCCTCACTCCCCATTTCACTCCCAACTATAACAACCACCACACGTTTTGCGTCCGTTAGGAACTAGGATAAATCAACCTGCAATGGCTCACTTTAGAACGCTGTCCAATATCAAGTCCTCGCGCTTTGCTCCCACATATCGTAAAGCTGATAGGGCCCAGTCTATTTTTCCAACCTCTGCCGGTTTATGGGCGTCTGATCCTATGCTTAACTTGACCCCTTCCTTAAAACAAAGCTTTAAGAAGTCCTTCCCGGGCACTTTGTATTTAACATTTATTTCCATGGCTACATTTCTGGCAGCAGCTAGCTTAACGAACTCCCTGACATCTTCATGCGATAATTCAGGCATCAAGTCCCCGAAAAAATAAAACGGGTGAGAAAAAACATCGACTTTATGTATCTCGATCGCTTTTGTCGCCCGCGCTAAGTACTCTTGAGCAATTTCAATGCGATCAGTGGTTCCAAGATCATGGATAGCCATCATGACGAAATCCAATTTATTGATTACCTCATCCTCAATGTCTATGCCCCCCCATCCGTCCACCACGTTCGCCTCGAGGCCGGCTAGGACTTGGATATTTGCATCCTGCCGAGCAATTTCTATGTCTTGGAGCATTTGAGGGATCTTCCCTCTCGCAATTCCGATAACCAGCTCAGGACCATGATCTGTGAAGGCTATGGCTTCCATCCCCCTAGCCTCGGCGATTTCAGCCATATCGATATGTCCAGATGCGCCGTCTGAGTAAATCGTGTGCATGTGGAGATCGAATTTAATAGACATTCAACCAAATGAAGGACACACTGATACTTGAAAAGTTTAATTATCACGGGCGAGATATCTTCTGATGAATGATCATGCATGAGGTAGAAATGGCAGTGATGGCATTTAACGCAATACGTAAAATATCTGACGAGAAAAATTCGAGAGTACTTGATGCCAACTTCGGAGTTGGGGCGATAAATGAACACAGCTCATTTATGGTTTGGCTCAAAAAGATTGGGGCCAAGGAGTTCAGATTTACTAAATTTAAAATTTCAAAGGTACCCGTAACACCACTTATAAAAATTGCGGATATAAAGGTAAAACAAAATCAATAGATGTTCACCCGCCGTACCAAAAACTTGGCACCCTCTGGCAATATGCGTGGGTTTTGAAATCTCATTGACATCTGGTCAAGATCTCGAAATACTGAAGTTAAAATTAGATTAGAGGTGGTGAAGCGGTGGAATAAAAAATTTCACTGAGACATAGTGCAGGCGGCAAGGCGATGATGGATCTCATCAGAGGCATCTTTCTGAAGGATCTTAAGCTAAAAAGAGATGGTGAGATGGTTTTGGATGCACTGGATGATGGGGCGACTATCTCACTGGGAAACTAAAATATGGTGGTTGCTACCGACTTACACACGATAAAACCTCTTTTTTTCCCAGGTGGGGACATAGGTAGACTATCAGTTTCAGGCACGATAAATGATCTAGCTGTCATGGGCGCGCGTCCACTTGCCATAACTTGCGCAATTGTGGTCGAAGAAGGATTTTTGTTCGCTGACCGTGAGGAAATATCCCGCTCAATTCACGTCGCATCTGAGGAGGTTGGGCGCCCCTTGATTACGGGTGATTTTAAAGT
The DNA here is from genome assembly GCA_964343275.1 of Hadarchaeota archaeon (SeqCode). Lineage (GTDB taxonomy): Archaea > Hadarchaeota > Hadarchaeia > Hadarchaeales > Hadarchaeaceae > Hadarchaeum. The sequence goes on along the minus strand of CAYFIY010000011.1, from coordinate 32,865 downwards.
TATGGAAAAGGGCGCCTTGGATGGCGCGATAATAAGCACTACAGGAATAGGGCTAGCAGAAACTATAGTTTTCGATCGAAGTTTGCGGCCAGGGGATAAAATCATCGTTACAGGGACAATTGGTGACCATGGCATCACGATTCTAGGTTGTAGGGGGGGGGTATTGTCATGGAAGTCGATCTCGTGTCTGATGTGGCACCGGTCTGGGAAGTCGTTGAGGCGGCACTGAAGGTTGGTGGCGTAACTGCAATGAAATATCCTACGCGAGGAGGCCTTAGCGCAGCCCTCAATGGCATGGCTTCCAAGGGATAGGTTGGAATAATGCTCAACGAGGCTGATATTCCCTTTTTAGATGCAGTTAAATCTGCTAGCGAGATGCTTGGTATTGACCCATTAGAGATAACGAACGAGGGCAAAGTAGTCATGGCGGTCGACCCCGAAAAATGTCAGGATGTACTGACTGCAATTAGGAAGACTAAATATGGTAAAAATGCCCGCATAATAGGTGATGTAGTTAGTGATTCTCAGGCTGAAGTGGTGATAGAAACGCTTGTGGGCGGTAAACGTTTATTGGAACCTCCAATTGGTATCTCAGTAACGAGGATTTGTTAGACATTAGTAGACTAAATATGATACTATTAGACATTTAATATTATGTGGAATAAAATTGACAAATCTAGACACTAAATAAATATAGACATAAGTGGTCAAAAATTATATCAGAGAAATGAGGTTTCCTAGCCACTTATATCAGTGTAATGAGAGGATAAAAACGGTAAAAATGGCCAAATTTTGCCAAAAAAAGGATAATTATTGACTTTTACCGTGGCTATCAATAGGTAATAATTTTATTAATGACCATTCTAGGTTCAATTTAATTAGGATCTTCTTTATTTGTTAATTATGGACAATTAAGGACATGTAAAGGTTAAGCTTATAAGATAGGACATATATGGACATCTGTGGACGTATGGAGAAAATGCATACTTTAAAAGAGGCTAGGGAAATTCTTCGAGTGAGCAACAAAACTATTCAGAGATGGGACAAAAAAGGGAAAATTAGATGTGTCAGGACCCCTGGAAACAGGAGATTGATTCCGGAAAGCGAAATTTTAAGGATTATTGGAAATATCAGTCACTTTAAGCCAGAAAAAACTGAAACTATACTAAAAAAACCGCGGATAAATCCCGAGGAACCCTCCGATTTATCAGATAAAATGGATATTAATCCAGAAAAACTACATAAAATACCCGAAAAATCAGAAATAAATCTTAAAAAACCATTTAAAGTATTAATCAAGGAAGAAAAACTAAAAAAGACTAAAAAAGACAAACTTGTTAAGGTTGTCCGCTCAAAAGATATTTTCCGGCATGATTTACTTGATGACCTAGAACCTCCAAGCTTGATGTTGCGCTCAGCCTTTGGAGATCTACTATCGGCAGCAACTCTTATGAAAAAATTCACCTATCAAGATTTGGCTGCACGCGCGCGGTGTCCCGAATCCGTCGTAAAGTTATTCTGTGACAAGATGAGTTCACTAGGGTACCTTTCAGATAAAGATGAAGCCTTTGAAATCCAAATTGAGGTTCTCAGATGACCATTTTTGATGAAAAAATAGGACGAGATAAGCGATATGAAGGCTTTATTAATCGTTGGGGTCTTAAAAAAGATCCATTTAGCTTTGAACTACCTTCTATTGACTCTTTTTACCCATCTCAGCAAGAAGATATCAGAAAAATGAAGCAGGTACTGTCCGAGGGAAAAGTGGGGGTTCTCACTGGTGGTTTGGGTATGGGAAAAACGACATTGTGCGAATTCATTTTTTCCGCGCTCAGGGAGGAGAGTCTTTTCATGGATAATCATTCCAGACAGATTATTCCTGTTTTCGTTCACGGAGCGGCCTACAACTCTTCCGCTGAGATTCTTCGTGCCATACTTCTTTCGCTTGAGATGAAGGTCGACAAGGGCAATGCTAGCCTTTTTGATGTCATACGAAGGTGGAATCAAGATCATCAAGAGCGTTTGGTGATAATAATTGATGATATACCGGAAACCGGGGCTAACGTTCAGGAAATAGGCGAGTTTTTACGGGTACTTTCAGATATAGCCAATATTTCCATACTCATCAATGGGGAATACCAGCAGATGGAACGTTTTTTAAATAAAGTGCCAGCGCTTTTAGATCGCGTTCAGTTGCGTGTGAGTTTGTACCCGATGGGCAGCGAAACCATCAAAAATTTGCTAAAACTTCGGCTAACGAGCGGGGGGTGCATAAATTATGATGGACTCCTAGCCCCAGACGGCTTCGAGGCCATCTACAAACTCAGTAAAGGAGTACCTAGGCTGGCCCTGAAAGTGGCTAGCAGGGCTTTACATCTTGCGTCATCATTAGATGTGCCCATCGATGCACGCTTGGTTAACAAAGCGAACAGGGTTTCGATATTGGGACGCATCTTACCTTTCCTCAGGTAGCGCCTACACCGACAACTATTTATTTTTGTTTCCTAAAATAGGAAACAAGGAGATGACTTAATTGAAAAGCGGGAGATCAATCAAGGCTGAAAATTGGTTGCGTGGAAATCTACTCGCGCGGGCTCTACTCGAGAGGTCCCATCTGGATGAAAAAACCGTCCGAGCCATGTTACTTTATTATTGGAATGAGGATGCGACCTTCGAAAAAATAGGAAAAAAATTACGTATAAATAGGCCTGGAGCCTGGAAACGTTGGAAAAAGGGGCGAGATGCTATAATGCGATCATTTCACACCCTAGAATTGTCAATTTACGCCGGAATTTTGGAGAAAGAGACCGTAGAAATTCTGATAGATGATTTGATCGACTATAACGAAATGGCGAAGGGAGCGGAAAACGTGGATGAGCTGAGGGACAGAATTGAACGCCGGATGGTTCAACTTGCTAGGAAGATAGCGTCTCCCTAGTTCCGTAAGCTATTTATAAGCGTTGTTCAAACCAAATAATAATCAATCGAAAGGTAATAATTGCCTTTTGAATTGAGAAAAATCGAACAAAATACTAAGGAGGCAGAGAAAATGACTGAAGCAAAATCAGGAGAAAATGTGGTTTTTATTGGGATTAAGCCAGTGATGAACTACGTCTTGGCAGTGATAACACAATTCAACCAGGGCACCGGTGATGTCATCCTCAAGGCAAGAGGGAAAGCGATTAGCAGAGCTGTCGATGTCGCGGAAATAGTCAGAAATAGATTCCTGCAAGGACTGCTTGTGCAAAATATTTCGATAGGAACCGAGATTATGCAAACGGAAAGCGGTGAGACGAACGTCTCTACAATAGAAATTGTGCTCGGGAAGGGTAAGTAATCTCTTTCCGTGCTTTTTTATTTTTTTAATTTGCGGCGAGTTTAGTTTAAAATAAGAATTTTCATTGATATTCCTTAAAAGCAATGGGGACAAATGGCTACTGGTAAACTTGCAAACGCCGATATGCAATATCTGTCTTAAAAGTAGCATCCTATGTCAGGGTTGCAGTAAAAAGCTTGAGGATGGTAAAATATCAAAGCTTGACGTTGAGGTGTCTTACGCCTTATTTGATCTTACCAAAAATCATCAGGACCTTAGCGGGTTAAGCTTCAAAAGTGCAGTAGAAGTTGACGGATTTATAATCTTAGCTGTTGGAGCTGGGCAGATACCATTTCTTGTAGGGCGGGGAGGTAGGATAGTCCAAGAGTTGGGAAAAGTGTTGAACAACAAGGTTCGTGTTATCGAGGATGGAGCTACCATACGAAAGATAGTGCAAGATTTTTTGGCACCAGCCAAAGTCTTGGGGATAAATGTTCTCTACACAAAATCGGGAAAAGAATATAAGATCAGGGTCCAGCGTCAGCATATGAGGCGCTTATTTAAAGACAAAGAAAAAATTCAGTCTGCACTGGGTGCTTTAACTCATAAGGATTTTACGATAGTATTTGAGTAGGGATTTCATGGAGTTAGACAAGATGGGAAACTGGCGTCGAACTCACCTATCCAGTGAGTTTACCGAAAATTTGGAGGGGAAAGAGGTTGTGGTGATGGGGCGAGTGGGCGATACACGTGATTTAGGCGGAATCAAGTTCTTCGTCTTGCACGACATCAAAGGGTCAATTCAAATTACTGCCACTAAAAAGAAGACCGAGAAAGTAACTCTTTCAAAGCTGAATACTCTCACCCAGGAATCTTCGGTGGCGGTGAAAGGGATGGTCGTGAAGGCCAAACAGGCCCCTCAGGGGGTGGAAGTGGTGCCTTCTGAGATAAGGATTCTGAATTTGGCCTCCGCACCTTTACCTCTTGATCCAACTGGAAGGGTCAAGGCCAACCTAGATACACGGCTTGATGCTCGCGGCTTGGATTTACGCAGGCCTGAATCATTGGCCGTATTCAAAATCAGAAATCAAGTTCTCCAGACAGCTCGCGATTATCTGGTTTCACTGGGGTTTGTGGAGGTTAACACTCCCAAATTAGTCGCCACAGCTACTGAAAGCGGAGCGGCTCTATTTCCCGTTTCATATTTTGACCGCGAGGCTTTCCTCAGCCAGAGTCCTCAGCTCTACAAGGAGGTGCTCACGGGGGCGTTCGAACGGGTATTTGAAATCGGGCCAATTTTTAGGGCAGAGGAGCACGATACTACTCGGCACCTAAATGAGGCTACGTCAATCGATATTGAGGTTGCATATGCCACGGCGGAAGATGTTATGGACATCCTCGAGGAGTTGGTCTTATGTGCTTTTACTCAAGTAAATGAGAAAATTTCAGAAGAGATTAATGTTCTTGGCCGGAAGTTGGAAGTTCCAAAAAAGCCCTTTCCCCGTATTACCTATGACGAAGCTCTTGCCAAGCTTGATTCATCCGGATTAAAAATACCGTGGGGGGATGATTTTACCACGCCTGTCGGGAAAAAACTAGCTGGGCTTATTGGTGGTGCTTATTTCATCACAGACTGGCCCATTGCAATTAAGCCTTTTTATACCATGCCAAAGAGTGGAAATCCAAAGCTGGGGGAGGCCTTTGACCTCATGTTCGGGGACTTAGAACTAGCGTCTGGTGGCACACGTATACATCAAGAGAGACTTCTTCACAAACAGTTGAAGGAAAATGGATTGAATCCAGAGAGCTTTGAATTCCATTTGATGAATTTTAAATATGGAGCTTTACCACCTCATGCTGGATTCGGTCTGGGGTTGGATCGGTTAACAATGGCTCTTTCTGGTGCCGACAACATTCGAGAATGTGTTTTATTTCCAAGAGATAGATCCAGATTAGCTCCTTAAAATCAAATCGTGTCCGAATGCCACAATAGTGATAACACATTTGAAGCTAATTGAAAAACCGAACGAATATCCGCTCCATTGACTCTGCAATAGACCAGAAGGCATAACAGTTGTACTTGGCAACTTATATCTCAGGGAATCCGATGATTTCTGAAGGCGAACGTGTTATTTTAATTGATGAGCGCGGCAAGAACTATCTTGTCCAAGTAGGCTATAAAGAACTTCACACGGACTTTGGAGTGGTCAAGTTAGGTGAGGCCATCGGAAATGATTCTGGGATCAGGTTGAAGTCGCATATAGGACGCGATTTCGCGGTCATTCGACCATCGATAGTGGATTACCTTCAAAAACTACGCCGTGGACCTCAGGTAATATTGCCAAAGGACGCTGGGCAGATAGTAGCACACACAGGATTGGGGCCTGGAAGTTTTGTAGTGGACTCTGGCACCGGATCTGGGTTCCTTGCTATTTTCTTAGGCAATTTGGTACGGCCCAACGGGCGAGTTATAAGTTATGAGGTACGAAACGACTTTGCCGCCATAGCGGAGGAAAACATCCGAATCGCTGGTCTTAATGAATTTGTTGAAGTAAAGCTCAATGATATTTATGTTGGCATAGAGGAAAAGAACGTGGACTTGATAACATTAGACTTGCCCCAGCCGGAGATTGTTATTCCACACGCTAACCTTGCCTTAAAACCTGGTGGGCATCTGGCTGCTTTCACGCCATGCATAGAGCATCTGCAACGTCTCTACCGCGAATTCCCGAAGTTCAACTTCGCCAACATCAGGACAATTGAGTGTATCGTTCGCGATTTTGAGGTTAGATCAAATTGTACTAGGCCAAGCACTCGAATGATAGCTCATACAGGATATTTGACTTTTGCGAGACGAGTGTAGACTAAATTAGTAAGGCGTCTGTTGATTTTGTTAAATCAAAGTTATTAAATTATTCAAGAATCTGATCGAACATTTCAGCTTCAACTTCGTTCATCATGGGTATATCGGTCACTTTCGAAGCTCTCTCCGTCAACGCCGCAATGTCTCCTCTGTTGATTAGGTCAAGTTTCCATTTCCTAGCTCCAGCCATCAATTGTTTAAGTCCCAAGCCCAACCTGTCAGAATAATAAGTGTGCAGACCCACGGCTGGGAATATAATGTTTTTGGACCTTTCTCCGTATTCTTCTCTGATGAATGGTACCCTGATGAAGAACTTTTCCGGGGTGGTGCCGTATCGTTTTGCGAAATCGTGAGGTAATTTTTTCTCTTCAGCGAGTTCCACGAAATAGGATGATTTCATGACTGCAGTTAGTGGCGCGCGGGCCATAGTTATCCCTTTGATTATTGGTTCTTCGCCGAAGTTGCTCATAGCGATACTCTTGAAAATCTGCCCCTCGTTTATGAAGCCACCGGCCATGCTTATGTCTGGCAGATGTCGACCCTTCTTTTTCAGGATTTGAGCACATTTTAGAATTTGCGCCTCCAAATAGACCGTTGGAGTGCTCATCTCATTCATCATGGTCACTGGGCTCATGCCCGTGCCACCTCCAGCTCCATCGAAAGTCACATAGTCAATCTTTGCTTCCGAGGCGACCTTCATGGTCCATGCGGTATCAACCGGACGATAAGCTCCTGTTTTCAAGGTTACCTTTTTTGCACCTTGTTCCCTAAGCCATTCTATGTCCTCCACGAAATCCCTATCAGCTGGCATGCCCACCCTGCTGTGTCTCTCGAAGCTCTTGAAGAATCCAGCTTTGAAAGCTTTCTGGACTTCAAGGTCTTCAGGATCTGGCAACACAACATATCCTCGCTTCTTTAATGAAATTGCCCTATCCAATTCGGAAAGTCTTATTTCCCCACCAATTGCTTTCGCTCCTTGTCCCCATTTCCGTTCTATCACGTTTACTTCTACTTTGGAAATTGCATAAACGTCTACGCCGTTGCGCTGATCTTCAACGTTTGTCTGCACCACCACGTCCCCATGCTTCCCATCCCAAAATTCTCTGAACCTTTTGACTCTCTTTTCAAGTTCTTCGGAGTATGCGATTTTTCCCTCTTTGAACTTGCTCTTGGGATCAACCCCGCAGACGTTCTCCCCTATTATGAGTATTATGCCTGAAAGGGCTGCGCCGACTGCTAGACCATCCCAGTATTTCTTTGCCACCATGGTGGAGCCGAAGGCGCCGCTCGCAAGTGGCATCTTTAGTGGTATTCCCCCCATATTTGACTTTATGTCAACATTTTCGAAAAGGGCAATATCCGAATCTGGTTCGATTCCATCGGCACCTCTTAATCTGGATAATATGTTGAAGTGCGACCAGTCGAGGTCATAATTTTTTAGAGACGCTGCGGTACTCTCCCCAAAATAAAATGGCGATGGGTAGAGAACTTCTCTGCCCCGAAATGCGGAATAACCTACTTCGCACAGCATTGGACATTCTTTGATGCAGATAGAACACATCCCACTTGTTGGGCATACGTCTTTCACCCTTGTTCGCGTCCCTGACGTTGACATCCCATTCAAGTAAGATGAATCCTTTTGGACTCGTTCGGCCATATGTTCTAATTTTCAGAAATGACACATATAAATCTTCCTAAGATTTTCGCGCGTTGATAATACAATGCCAAATCATTTAACTGCTTAGGTTTTCAGCAGCCCAGTTTTTTATGAGTGTACCATCCTCGAAAACTTTTCCTATTTTTCCACAAAAATCGGCTAAATCTTAAAATACAACCTTAAAGTTGAGCCACTTGTGATTTATTTATGCGTTTGAATTTGAATCCGTAGTATATTACTCCGTCTTTTCCGTCTTCACCTAATCGTCTGAAAGCGAGTTCCACCTCGTCGTCAATTTTTACTTCTTCAGGATTACAATCGGCTATCTGCGTCGTCAGTCTAGGCCCGTCGTCCAGCTCCACAATTGCTAACACATAAGGAACTTGCTCCTCAAGTCCTCCCGCGCCGACTCGAACAATACTATAGGTTACTATTTTTCCCCTCCGACTTAATTTAAATGGCTCTAATTTGCCCATCCTCCTACAATGTGGGCAGATGTATCTAGGTGGAAACATAATTTTATTACAATTGCCACATTTAGTCCCTATTAAATTGTAGCGGTTCATAATTTCACGCCAAAAACGAGGAGCAGCCATTCAATAACCTCGCTCGAATATATGTACTACTGCGGTGCCACCAGATCCGCCTACGTTATGTGTTAAGCCAATTTCTGCCCCCTCGACCTGCCGTTTCCCAACATCCCCGCGGAGCTGTTGAACGATCTCTACTGCTTGGGCGATACCGGTGGCGCCAACTGGGTGTCCCTTTCCTTTTAGACCGCCACTTGTATTGACAGGAATTCTCCCCCCGATTGCCGTTTCACCGTTTTCGGTGACTTTTCCACCCATTCCCTTCTTACAAAAACCGAGGTCCTCTATAGCTATTATTTCAGCTATGGTAAAACAGTCGTGAACTTCGGCCACATCCACCTCTTTTGGACCGATTCTAGCCATTTTGTATGCGGTATTTACAGCTTCGAGGGTAGCTCTAAGACTAGTGAGTGATTGGCGACTGTGAAGAGAGATTGTGTCGCTGGCTTGGCCTGTCCCTTTGATCAATATTGGGTCGTTGTTGAGTTTTCGAGCTTTCTCGGCTGGGGCCACTATTACACATGCAGCGCCATCTGTGATCGGGGAGCAGTCGAGCAACTTAAGCGGATGGGTCACTGGAGTTGATTTGAGAACATTATCCACAGTTACTTCTATGTGATATTGGGCACAGGGATTCATGCAGGCATTATGATGGTTCTTTACCGCTACCGATGCCATTTGTTCTTCAGTAGTACCGAATTCATACATGTGACGGCGAGCCATTAGCGCGTATAGTCCTGGGAAGGTAGCCCCCATATAGACTTCCCACTCTTGATCAGCTGCCGTGGCAAGCGCAATGGTCGCTGCACCCGACATCACGTCGGTCATTTTCTCAAACCCTGCGGCGACAACGAAATCGTGAATACCTGAAGCAACGGCAATCACTGCTTGACGAAGTGCCAAGCCACCGGATGCGCAGGCTCCCTCGACTCTAGTGGAAGGAATTGGGATAAGACCAGAATGATCGGCTATCAGGGATGCTGTATGTTCTTGACTTACTAACTGCCCAGATGACATATTTCCTACGTACATGGCATCTATCTGCTTACCGTCAACACCAGCATCATCTAATGCCCGTGCTCCTGCTTCTATAATCATTTGTCTAAAGGACAAGTCCCACAGCTCGCCGAACCTCGTCAATCCTACACCAATTACTGCAACGTCCCGCATGTTACTTCACCAATAATTTCTTGTACCTGGAATAAGTCGAATAATCAATGTAAATTTTGCTGTCAATGTAGCTTTGGACAGTTGGAGTTTGGTTAGGCCTTTTTGCTATTGCATCTTTAACACGAATGCTAAAAGCGTCACTTCCAGCTCCGGATCCGTATGAAACAAGCAATATGCGTTCGCCCGGTTTCGCTTGATCCAAGGCTGCCGCCAAGCCTATCATCGATGATCCCGAATAGGTGTTCCCTATCTCGGGAGATAATAGGCCAGGTGTCACTTGTTCATTGGAGAAACCTAGCTTTTGGGCTACCTGCAGAGGGAATTTCCCATTTGGTTGATGGAATACTGAATATGTAAAGTCTTGGGGAGTAAGTTTTAGTTGGCGCAGAATCCCGTGAGCAGCCGACAATACATGTTTGAAATATGCTGGTTTTCCTGTGAACCTCCCTCCGTGACTTGGATAGGGCCTCATATCTCGTCTCCAGAAATCCGGAATGTCAGTCGTATATGAGTAAGTACCTTCGATCTCAGCTAATACTTCACTATTGTTTTTCCCAATTATTACTGCACCGCCACCAGCCGCTGCTGCGTATTCCAAGGCATCGCCAGGAGCTGCCTGGGCGGTATCAGCTCCTATTGCCATTCCATATCTTATAAACCCGGCTTCCACCGAACCCATGCAGGTCTGGATTCCAGCAGTCCCAGCCTTACAAGCGAATTCTAAATCAGCCGCGGTGAGGTCAGGAGTAGCTTCGATTGCTTCTGCCACTATAGTTGCAGTTGGTTTGACCACGTAAGGATGTGATTCAGAGCCAACGTAAATGGCACCTATGTCCGAGGGATTTATACGTGCCATTTTGACCGCGTTGCGTGCTGCTTCCACTGAAATTGTTGCTGTATCCTCGTCATAAGCAGGAACAGATTTTTCTTCAATTTGTAGGCTTTGTTTGACTCTTGTCGGATCCTCACCCCAAACTTTAGCGATCTCCTCGGTTCGAATGCGATACTTGGGGATGTAAACACCGTAACCGACTATACCAACGGACAAAGCAAATCACCATTAGTGCGTAATCTTATTTTTGTTTTTATGAACATTTCATCGTTTAAAAACTTTTTGTTTGTCGTAAAAAATATCGACAATTGACGTTTTTTAATTTTGCAAAAATTTTAAATTTATTAACTAGCGCATTTCCTCAGACCGGTAAGAAGGTCATTTACCGATGGATTCCTTGAAATAATCAAAGGAACTTTGAGAATCTCGGCTATTTTCACGCCTAAATCGTCTGCAACTTTAAGTCCACCGTGGAGAATAACTATCCCTGGAGTTATTCCAATGACCTTTACAGCTACGAGTGGTGAACGACCTGCCGTTACGCCCGTGAAGACAAGTGCCCGTTCAGTAGTAAGCCCATAAAGGCGCTTAAAATCGTCTGCAGACAGCGAAAGTATTGCCTTGTGGCTGTCGATTACAGTATATCCAAAAATCTTCCTGCCGATTAGGTCTTTGTTTGCCACGATTTCTCCAGCAACAGCTTTATTCAGGGTCTTTCCATCCACGGGTAACCTATACTCTCTAATTTCTAGGACAACATCTGGTGGCAGCTGAGTGCCGAATACTTGCGAAAACACCTTGAACATCTTACCCCCCTGCAGTTTGTCAACTTTTAAAAAAGAGTCAACGATCCTCTTTATTGTGGTGACACCGGGAGATTTTCTTCTACCGGCTTCATAATCACTTATCACCGAAGGTGAAATGTGCATGACTCTAGATAAGGCTGGCTGGTTGATTCCAAACCTTTCACGCCATAACTTGATTGCTATTCCTGGATTTTCCGCCAACGTTATATCGCCGGCTATCCAACGCGCAATCCTTTCCCTAACTTCCATGTAACCAACTCATACTTACTCCACGGAAATAAAACTTTTGAAGTTATGGTCGAGCCGCTAGTTTAAAGATATCAGCTTTGGTCACGATACCAACTGGCTTCCCATGGTATATCACTAATATTGCTGGTTCATGTCCTAGGAGCTGATAAACAACATCGATGTCGGCATCCCTTCCTACCGTTGGGAATGGCTCACCCATCACTTCGCTAACGCTTTGCCGAAGTAAATCGTCCATGTTTTCACCAGAGGCTATTTCTTGGACAACGCTGGCCTCGGATATTGATCCAACTTGGATATCTCGATCCAAAACTGGTAACTGTGATATATCATGGGTTTTCATCGTTTGAACGGTTTTTTTAACCTTATCACTGGGTTTTATACACACGATTGGAGATGACATAATTCTCTCGACTAAAATACGTTTGTCCTCTCCCTTAGCTGTCTCTAGCGCCTTTGATATTCTCTCGAGCGTTGAAAATTTTGGATCCGCTTTTCCTGACTCAATTTTAGCAACGTAAGCTTGGCTTATCCTAGCTAATCCGGCTAATTTTGATTGGCTAAAATTCAGACGAATACGCATAGCCTTGACTTCAGATGGCTTGATGAGCGTCATTGAATACTCCATTACTGAGGGTTATGTTCTCTCGGAAACCTATAAATATAAATGTCGCATGTTAAAATCTAAATATAATGGGTATGATTTAATGCGAAATATCGTTGTCGAGGAGTTTAAACAGACTCCACTCGTGGACCAAAATTTGGAGATAGTTGAAAGAAAGGGAATTGGACACCCGGATTCCATCTGTGACTCTATCTTGGATAACGTTTCAATAGAGCTCAGCAAGGAGTATTTAAAAAAGTTTGGCGCTATCATGCACCATAACGCTGATAAGTCTCTTCTAGTGGCCGGGGGGGTAGAAACTAGGTTTGGCGGGGGGAAGGTAAAAGATCCCATGCTTATGATTTTTGGTGATCGTGCCACTGAAGAGGTAGAAGGAACGAAGTTAGAAGTAAAAGAGATCGCGATTCGTTCGGCTAAAGACTGGATAAGAAAGAACTTAAGATATGTCGATCCCGATGACCATGTGCGTTACCAAGTAGAGCTTAAACCCGGATCAGCAGCGCTTACGGACATATTTAAGCGCAAAGGGGAAATCCTCAGCGCAAACGATACATCGGCGGCTGTTGGCTATGCTCCATTTACCCCAACCGAGCAGATAGTCTTAGAAACAGAACAGTTCCTCAACTCAAAGAAATTCAAAAAAGAGTTTCCCGAATCGGGGGAAGATATCAAGATAATGGGTTTTCGGAAGAACAACGATATATCGTTAACTATCGGGATGGCGTTTGTGGATCATTATGTCAAAGATGAAAACGACTACTTTAGAAAAAAAGACGAAATTCTGGAAAAGGTCGCGCCATTTGCGAAAGAAAAATTTGATTTCGATAATGTTCACACCAAGCTAAACACTCTCGATAGTAGGGAAAGGGGAGTAGATGGCGTTTATCTTACCGTTTTAGGCACGAGTGCTGATGGTGCAGACTCTGGACAGGTAGGCAGGGGCAATAGGTGCAATGGAGTTATCCCACTCAACAGGCCCGCGGGTTCGGAGGCGGTTGCAGGCAAGAATCCAGTGAGCCATGTAGGGAAGATCTACAATCTCTTAACTCACAAGATCGCCAGTGAGATTTACTCTCAGGTAGATGGATTGAGTGAGGTTTACGTTTGGCTTGTTAGCCAGATAGGCCAGCCAATTGACCAACCAGCAATAGCCGCGGCGCGAGTTATTACAAAGTCTGGCGTGGGAATAGAAAATGTAAGGGGGCAGATAGCACAAACCTTCGACAAGGAATTGGAGAATATCACTGAATTCACCAAGTGCTTATCCAGAGGAGAGTTTTCAGTCTGTTAGAAATCTAAAAAATAATATTTCTCGCTATTCGTATTCGTAGTTGTGGTGGTGCCATTTTCCAAATTACAAAACGAGATGGGCTAGGCAGAGTTGGAAAAATAACCACTGCTCATGGAGATGTAGTGACACCCACTTTAATGCCGGTCATTAATCCTGCAGAAATTATAATTGCCCCAAATGAGATGAGGAGAGAGTTCGGCGCCCAATTAGTGATAACTAATGCTTACCTCACTATGCTTCACTTCGGCAAGGAGACCATAAAGAGAAAAATTCACCAGATAATTGACTATGACGGTCCGATAATGACGGACAGCGGGGGATATCAAATTCTTAGATATGGAACCGTCGATGTTTCACCAGATGATATCGTTCGTTATCAGGATCTCATTGAACCAGATATTGCCACAATACTTGACGTACCAACTGGCATCAATGCGTCGAAGGAATTTGCGGCCCAAACAGTGCGAATAACCCTTGAGCGAGCAAAACAGGCGCTGAAAGTCCGTTCCAACTCTAAGGTGCTTTGGTGTGCTCCGATTCAAGGCGGCTTATTCACCGATCTTGTAGCTGAGTCCGCGAGGGAAATGGGAAAGCTCAATTATCAGATACATGCAATTGGAAGCCCAGTAGAGTTGTTAAATGGTTACAGATACCGCGAACTTGTCGACTTAGTCATGGCAGCAAAACAAAACCTTCCTTTGCAGCGGCCAGTTCATCTTTTCGGCGCTGGCCACCCTGCCATGATGGCACTGGCAGTGGCAATGGGATGCGATCTTTTCGATTCAGCTGCCTACGTGCTTTTCGCCAGAGGTGCAAGATACCTAACTCCCGAGGGCACTCTTCACGTCGATGAACTCTCATACCTTCCATGCGAATGTCCGGTTTGTGCAAACGGTTCACCAGATAAATTTAAAGAGGGGTCAGAAATGGATAGGATCAAATTACTCGCAAGGCACAACCTCCAGGTAACATTTGGGGAGCTGCGAAGGATAAGACAGGCGATAGTTGAGGGTAGGTTATGGCAGCATGTCCAATATAGATGCAGGAGTCATCCTCGCTTACTTGACGCTTTTAAGAGGTTTTTGGAGTACAAGGATCTCGTGGAGCGTTTTGACTCGGTAACAAAAAAGTCGGTTTTTTACTATTCTGGTGAAGAATCAGTTCAACGGCCAGAAGTTCTGCGCCACTCAAATAGGTTCCGAGAAAGATACACACCGCCACCTTTACCGACACTAGCAATCGTATCCCTGTCAGAAAGGGGACATCCAGAGCTAGAGGACGATAGTATCCATTTGATTAAGCTCGTTCCGCCGTTCGGCGTGGTGCCCGAAGAACTTGAGGAAATGTATCCATTGTCCCAGTCACAGACATTGAAGGAGCTAGATAATGCACAAATTTTGTCGGTTACGGTGGCTCTCACTGAATATATCCGAAGGCATGGGAACAATTACCAAAAAGTCATTCTTTTCAACAAGAGACGACAGTGGGGGGATCACTTGGAAAAAGCATGCGAATCAATTAAAGAAAAGTTAGAGATAATCCAAACATGATTTTCTCTACAAAAAAATTAAATACTCAAGAGTACCGAATTTATCATTGAGGTTGGATGGGATTGGTAATCGACAGCGTCGACTTTAAGCTTCTAAAGATGCTGTCTAAAGATGCAAATACTTCCCTGTTCAAGATGGGCCGAGACGTGGGACTTAGCACCACCGGTGTGAGGCGGAGAATTAAAAAACTAGAGAAAGACGGCTTGATCAAGAATTATTCTGCTATTATTGACCCTCGGAAGTATGGATACATGATAACTGCTTTTATAAAAGTGAATGCCGACTCTCGGGCTCTCCATGAAATTACGCGTTCACTTGCTCGTCGTCATGAAGTGTGTGAGCTCTATCGTATTACTGGTGATTATGATCTGATGATAAAGGTTCGAGCTAAAGATATTGATAGTCTTAATAAATTTGTAGAAGACTATATTCTTTCATTAGATTCAATAAAAAGCATAAGAACTACAGTGACCATGGATACGATAAAAGAGACAATGTTGAACCTGTAGGCGTTAAAATGCTAGAAAAAGACGCAAATCTTGTTATGTCATCTCTCTATTCTGCATTGCCGTACATAGCACATCCGAGCGAGTTGAAAGATTTTATCAAAAAAGAGGTCGAAAGTTGCGATTGCGTTGAAAACTTTGTGGAAAATTTTAAGAAAAAGATGTCAGAAAAAATCGACATAACCAGAAAAACAGATGGACAAATATTTTTTAACGAACTATGTCGAACTTTAAAAATTAATTCGATTGGTTTTAATCCCGGAAACGAGATTAGTTCTTAGATAAGCATGGTGAGTTCGAGAGTCAATAAAATTGTTAAGGATATCAGGACGATGCAGATACGGGGCGCAGGGAGAATTGCGCGAGCCGCTGCGAACGCCCTCAAGATAGCTTCTAAAGAGTCTAAAGCCGAAACGCTGCGTCGATTCTCGGATGAGATGGGCCAAGTATCAAAACTGCTTTTAAACACCAGACCAACAGCCGTATCCTTGCCGAACGCTATTCGATATGTTACCTTAGCTTTAAAACAAGGACAGAGTTCAGACCTGTTGGATCTAAAAAAAGCTGTTCAATCCCGCGCGGGAGATTTCATAAAAAATTCTAACGATGCCGTTAGAAAAATTGGAGAGATAGGTACTAATATGATATCCGATAATGATACCATCTTAACTCATTGTAACAGCCAATCCGCTTTGTCCGTGATTAAAACTGCATTCAGGCGTGGAAAAAATATTAAAGTGTACGTAACGGAATCACGGCCTCTTTGGCAGGGTCGCCTGAGCGCGCGCGATTTACTCAAAGAGGGAATCCCAACAACGATGATAATCGACTCAGCTGTCCGTCACTTTATGAGGGATATGGATAAAGTGGTAGTAGGTGCGGACAGCATTGCAGCTAATGGAGCGGTGGTAAACAAAATCGGAACCTCGGCGATATCTTTAGCAGCTCACGATGCGAGGGTGCTTTTCTTTGTGGCTGCCGAAACCTACAAGTTTCATCCCGAGACCCTAGTAGGTCGCCTCATTGAAATAGAAGAAAGAGATCCAAGTGAAATAATAAATTTAGAGAGATATCCCAAACTCAAAGTAAATAATCCATCATTCGATGTGACCCCTCCAGAACATGTGGACCTGATCATAACCGAGCGTGGTATAATATCACCGTACGCGGCTTATTCAATAATTCAAGATATTTTTAACTGGAAAACCAGCGAGGGTATTCAGACTCTCAAATAATTTTTGGTGGTAAAGCATTTTTAGGCTCAGATGTTCGATAGAACACTTGAGAGTTTATCGTCGTGCAATCGAGTTAACCGAGCTTATAAACCAAGTCTCCCTCGCGAATCTTACTTGCGACTTTGAGACCTATTGCCCGTTCTGCTTTGGCGCTCTGTAACTTCGTGTGCTCAATTTCCATTGAATCTACATTTTGTTGAACATTTGTGGTTGCGCCCTCGATTGATATTTTATCCCCTACTATCAGTTCATCAGTAAGATCGATTATCCCAACTCCTAACTTGGGATAGTAGTGGGCCACCTTTCCGATATGAGTTTTCTTTACTTCTTCCATCCCTCCACACCTAATTAAAATTGGTTAGCCCAATTAAATGCCTTTTTGCCAGATTATGGTAAAGTCTTAAACTTTTCCAATCCAGCGTATTTGTTGGGGGAGTCTAGATAAATCAGGTTTCGATTGTATATCAGCCATATGGAAAGAGGGCTTTAGCAGCCCTCGATGACAATTTGCTGGCAATAGCCATAAGAGCAGGGGTAAATATTCGGAACATCTGCGGAGGTAAAGGAAACTGCGGCAAGTGCAAGGCGATTGTAAGAAAAGGGAAAACCGATTTTAAATACGATCCGCAAGAAAAGCTACTAACGACAGAGGAAATTGGCCAAGGATACGTGCTAGCATGTCAAACTATTTGTAAGACTGACTGTGAGGTGCTCATCCCTCCCGAATCGAGGATTGAGGGGCAGAAGATACTTTCAGAAGCCGTTATACCTGAAATTAAAGTTAATCCAATAGTTAGAAAGTTGTTCGTCCCTCCACAGAAACTTAGCGGTCTAAATCATGAACAGCTTATTATAAAATTGCAATCATTGGTGAAAGTCCAAGAAGTCCATGCTAGTCTGGATTTAAAACTCAAATCTATTAAAAATCGTTGTGGCGTTGAGGGCCTAACTTTAATAATAGCTACAGTAGAACCAAGGGGGATCCTTGATATTGAGGTAGGGGACACCACGAAAATAAACTTCGGCTTGGCGATAGATATTGGGACCACGAAGGTTACGCTTTATCTTGTTGATCTAGTTACTGGGAAGATCATTGGTTCTGAATCAGATTATAACAGACAACTCGCTTACGGAGAGGATTTGGTCTCCAGGGTAGGGTACACGGTAGACAGACCGGAAGGGGCGAAAAACATGCAAGAAGCCGCTATCAAAACTATAAATTATTTAGTGGACAGAGTGGCAGCGCTTCATAAAGTCCAGAAAGGCTGGATAACTGAAGTATGCATCGCCGGAAATACTGTAATGACTTATTTATTCGTGGGAGAGGATGCATCTCTACTACTTACGCCTGAGGTTGAAATCCCTAGAGCTCAGTTGACCAGGGCTGCCCAGTCGATTGGTCTCGATATCAACCCGGAAGCGAAGGTGTACTGCTTGCCTTGCGTCAGTAGATTTTTAGGTGGGGATGCGGTTTGCGGTGTCTTACTTTCCCAGATGTACGAGTCCGAAGAGATTTCTCTGCTTATCGATATCGGGACGAATGTAGAGGCTATCATTGGGAGCAGCGGGTGGTCTTTATCCTCATCCGCACCGGCGGGTCCTGCACTCGAGGGTTGGGGGGTAAGGTTTGGGATAAGGTCCGTTGAAGGAGCGATAGACCACTTGAATGTAGACCCTTCTACCCTGAAAGCCAGCTACACCGTCTTAGGAGAAAATGGGCCCAAGGGAATATGTGGTTCTGGCTTGATCGACCTTATGGCGGAGATGTTCAGAAATGGTATCCTAGATAGCTTGGGTAAAATAAACAAGAAGCTTGATTCCCCCTATCTTAGACACGGGGAAGACGGGTATGAATACGTCGTGGTTCAAGCCCCAGAGACCAGCATAAGTAGGGACATCGTAATAACGGAAAAGGATATCATGAACCTCATTGATTCAAAGGCCGCCGCCTGTTCTACGATGGCTGTCATGTTAAAAAAAATGAGCTTATCCGTGGATGACATCGTCAAAGTATATGTGTGTGGTGCTTTTGCCAACTACATGGATCTGAACAGCGCTATGGCAATAGGTCTCCTTCCAGAGTTTCCTAAGGCCCAAGTGACTTACCTCGGAAATGGTTCTGTGTCCGGGGCATACTTGGCGCTGGTATCTCAGGAACAGATGGAAAAGGCGAAGGAGATAGCCCACCTGACCACCTATTTTGACCTACTTAAAGACGCCGATTTCATGGACGAGTACACGGCCGCTTATTCTATACCTGGAAAACGCGAACTATTCCCGACTTGGTGGGAGACCAGCAGGAAGAGGTGACATATCATTTGTTTTTCCATTTTTCCTGAATGAACTTAGGTATTCCTGAGGAGTCCCTAGGTCCCACTATCACTTTCCATCCAGTCGCCTCTTCAATCTCTCCAGATAGTCTAGCCGCCAAACCTGGGATTATAATATTTCTGTGTTTTATCATCCCCTCTATCCCAGATTCTTTGATAGCATCCGCTACTTCTTTTGCGGAAAATTCTCTACCTGCAACGGCGGCTTCCAAGGCCATCCCTTCGGAGTCGGCCACTATAAGATGGCAATTGATTTTTCCGGACTCGATGTCACCGGAGACGATATAGTATGTGAGGGCGAAGTTGCTGGTCACCATTACGGGTGATTTCTCATCGGGGTTGCCTATGGCTTTTAGACCTGGTTTCACAGAAACCGGCTTTTTCGGGTCCGTGTATATGTTGAACCTCAAGATGATGTTTGGCAGTAATCCCCATCCTTCCGTGCCGTGTAGTATCAACAGGTCCGTGTATCGATCTATCAATGCAGCAGTGGTAATACTTTCGCGCCAACATTTGGTTTGGTCATCTTCATCCCCCATCCAGGTAGTTATAGGAGTTCCCATCAGCGGGTACCCTAATAGTTTGTCCCTGTCGTTGCAAGCTTTCCACCTGAGCATGGTTAAAGCATCGATGGTTTTCGACAGGCCATTACCTGGGAATGTCCCGGGATCTAGTACTAGGTCATTTACCCCATTTCCCTGCAGGGTTTGGGTCAATGATACCAAAGTATTCATGTCGTTCGGGGAAGAGACGGCCATGGGGCAACCTCTTTTTCTGGAGAGTTCAGACATCTCTTTCCAATTTTCTTTCGTGACTGCGTAAATCAGGGGTTTATCTCTCTCTAAAACAGATAGCCCTGTCTCGATGATTTTGGAGTTTAATGAACATAGGATGAGAGGCAAGTTCGTCTTTTCCCTCACAAATTTGACGACATTTTTAAATTTCTGGCGGTCATTGGAAACCGATCTGATGGCCAAGGCATCGAGCTTCATCTCGGTTCCTATATAAATGTAGCTGAAATCCTCGACGAATTTTAATCTCCTTGTTACTTCCTTGTCATCCATTTCGTCATCAATATCTAATGCAAAAACCGTTGGGTTCTTGTAAGTAAGTTCGTGCCTGTGCATGACGTATTCTCCACCCACTATCACCTTTCTATCCGTACTCCCAAATTCCACCTGTTTTACCGGTGGGTGTAGAGTGTTTGTCAATTCCAGATAGCTCTTTCTGTATTTTTCCTCTTCTAACATAGGGGGGCACATGTCAATCTCCACTTCCATGTTCGCCAGACGCACGGCGAATGCCATACAGTTCTCCATCTCGCATCTCCTACAGTTGGTCCTCGGGAGCAAACCGTAAATTTTGAGCGGGCTGATAGCTTTCCAAGGCACTTCGATCACCTAAGTTTTGCAGATGTCCAGTCCGATATCTCGGTTTTCTTACTATTATTCAACAAATTACCTATGAAGTCCTTAACGGTATTTACCGAGGTTGGGTGGAGCATCATTAGGTAGTCCGCTCCGACTAACAACATGGACAGAGCGGTAATTGTCTCCCATAACGGCCCCCTGATCTCCCTAGGCCCCCAGATTGGGTCCATGTCGAGCCAAGCCTCTCTAGGGGCCCAGGCGTTGGATATCCCCAGGGATATGGGGTGTTGAAGCTCTCGGTCGCCTTTTAAGGCTGCCAGCCTGGCCCTCTCCGCGGTAGTGAAGCCGTGTTCTAGACCGTAGCCGATTCCCGAACAGTTCGTGTCTATAACAATTTGGTCCCTTGGCAGGTAATCGTAGAGCCTTCGGTTGAGTTCTCTGGCTTTGTCCATGTTCATCTGGGTAAAAGCGACGGCTACATGTCCGTGTTCCTTGATGGGTTTGGTGACTCTCTCAAGATCCATGTCTAGGTTGATGGAGTTTATCAGCAGTCTTTCACCCACCTCGGTCACCTTCTCAAAAATTTCGACATCTTTGACTGGATTTCCTGAACCCCCCACACAAAGTGGAACCTTCACGGCCTGCAGGACCTCTTCGAGGATTTTGACAGAGTCTTTTGGAGAGGTGTCCTTGAGATAAGGGTCGGTGCTTATAAGATGAAGATTGACCATCTGGGCACCGTACTTCTCTACGCACATCTTAGCCCACTGGGCAGGGTCTTCTAAGACATCCCCGAACTGGTCTCTGATTGCCTTGGGGAGGTGAATTTTGGTGTCGAACACGTCCATGGAAACTACGGGTGGATGCGGCATGGTCTGCTCGAAATTGTAAAAAGCTGCTGCGCCTTCGCCGCCTATCACGTAAGTGGTATCTCTAGTTCCACCATCGTTGGCCGTAGCTCCCAGTCTGACTTCCTCAACCTTGCCAATCCACTCTATATTCAGAGGGGTGAATTCCAACTTGGCTAGCTCTAGAATTTTTTTCAGCTGAACAGCTTTCCTGACAATGGGTGAAAATCTGAGTTCAAGTTCTCCAACATCGAACGTTACATCTTCGAATTCCAATTCTCCCTGTTCTAGGATGTTATTGATGAACCCGTCGCTTATTTTTTTCATTAGTTCTTTGTCTTTTGTCATGTTAGCCTTCCTAAACTAGAACTATAATTTATTCCTCCCTTTACTTTCTGAATATGACTTTTTTAGCGTAGATTTTAGCGTCCTTGAGGACTACGGTGAATCCACCACTTGTGGGCAGAGCGATTTCAGGCACAGACCCCACAATTGTCGGTTCAGTTAGTGGCGCGGATTCTTCAGGGGGGGCTGTTTTAGCTGGGATTGCCTTCCACCTCTCAACTACGGGATGTGCTTGGGACTCGAGAAAACTTTTCAACTCCTCAATGTTACCAACGTTCTTTTCGGTCGCCACTTTGTCCACGATATCATTGGGAGCGAAGGCCTTAACTCTCTCCTTCAGCTCGGAAGGTGCCCAAACCACCCTGTTCCAGCCGCCGTCCACCTGAAGGAACTTGGGTGATCTCATGTACTCGATCGAAACGCCATGGAAGCCGTCCACCTGTCTACCTCCAGACGTAGAATCTGCCATCGCCGAGAATCTCAATCCGTTGACAGCGGTTCCATTGAAATCTCGATGAATGAGCCCTATTCCGTCGACCTCCGGTATGAAGAAGGCCACCCCCTCAAAACAGCCACAGGATGTGTGAGGGGTTCCGAACGAGGTATATAGTTGTACTTTTTTGATTTCTCCCAGTGTCTTCTCCTTCATCACGTTGTTGATGTCCTCGTACTCCCCCGCAAATTCATCGATGGTTTTTCCCTTCTTGATCTCGAAAAGTGAGCCTTTGGGGTCCGCTATCGATGACGCTCTCCCGTCGAACCAACTCAACGCCCCGCAATTCGCGTATCTCTGTGGCGTTATAATGCAGAGGTGTGTAGGGGCAAAAGACTGGCAGAGTTTGCATCCGTAAAAGACATCCACATCTTCGTCCTTAAGGCCACGAGCTTTTTCATCACGGGCTTTGTAAACTTTCATGGCCTCCTGATATATCTTCTCAACTTCAGTTGGCTCCGTGGTGAAAGTAATTTGAATCTTCTCAATGATCGGCAGCTCACTCTTGTACAAGCGCTTCAACACCCCCCCAATGTGCTTTAGGGTCAAACCTTTCTCCACAGATTTCTTGTTCACGCGAAGCCAGATATCGTAACGTTGGTTTAGGTGCATGAACCCCTCGATATAGTTCATGAAATAGTGGATGCGTCGTTCGAAAACACCCTCCATCTCCTCCTCCAGCTTGGTGCCGGATACCTGGACGTAGACTCCAAGAGAATTCGAACTTCCTTCAGATAGTTCTTTCAGCTCAGGCCCCAAGACCTCCACTTTGCCGTCTTCGACTTCGTCTGGCCTCTTTACACTGAGAAGTTCAAATTTGTGGTCTACTTTTGTTCCACCGAATTCAACATACATATCGGGCTTTCTTATTCTTTCACCTTCATAGACTAGACCAACTTCTACCGGAATATCTCCGAAGGTTCCCTTCTTAGGACCCGAGGCAATGACTTTTTCCCCGCAGGTATCATCCGTGGCTTTATTCTCCATCAGCAACACCTATCGCTATCTCATCCATCTTTTGTTGCCATATATCTGGTTTCAGGTTTGGGAATGAAAAATTAGAGTGTTGGTGGTGGAACCGGTCTAGAGCCATGGTTTTGATGTGGGGGGCAAGATGTTTGAGTCCCGATAATATGGTCCATTCTAAGGTGTAGGGGATCCCTAGGAAAATTGCGAGGTCGTGATTTCCATTCCCCGATAAACTCCAATCCGAATCTGCGAGTCTGCTCCCTATCTCCAGCGCCGACATCCAGGCGGACGGTTGGTACCCCCTTTTCAAGAACTCGCCCACGGTCTGTGCCGTGGCGACGATTGGAATGTTTCCATTTTTAGATAGCTTAATGACGTATTCTATGGGCTTTTTTCCGTTTCCCTCAGTCTCCACTGATTCATGCCCCACAATAAGAATGGGATTTTTTGCTCTCTTTATGACCGCAACGGCTTGTTCTGACTCCTTGATCACTGATGCCCTCAATGTTGCGGAGATTTCCGCTTTTTGCCAAGGTTCGGCCATACTTATTCACCTTTCGTCCTGACCATCCTCGGGAGTAAGGTCGGGTCAGGGATTTCCTTTTCTTTCCAATCTTTCTGTTGGAGAAACTCCGTAACTTCATCCTTCATGGTTATTGGGATGTCTCCACCCGTGCGAACGAAAAGGTGGATGTCGTCGGGTATTATCCCGTACATTCTCTTGTGCAGGTCTATGTAGTTTGTGAGTTTAATAGCCCTGCCTTTTGTAGTATCACTGGGCCTCATACAAAGCTTGGGGATCATGACCATCGCCTCCTCCTGACTTTCAGCGGCGCAGAATAGATGTTCCGGTGTCGGCCCTACGTAAACATTTTTCCCAGTTCGAGCATCTATTACATACCAGTCCTCTTCGTGGTCCTTTCTCCCGAGGAGCATGCGTCTGTATTTAGCCCCGTGAGGTCCGACTATTACTGGAATACCGAGCCTCCAGAAGCCAGCGCCAATGGAAAAAGCTTTCTGAGAATAGGCACCCCAAGCAAGGCCCACAGCTCCCACCCGATTATGGATGTAGTCGGCGATTTCTTCATAGTTTGAATGGAGTTTGCGTTTGGCGAAGATATTGGCGATTTTTATGGCCGCCCCAGATATATGAGAATTTGCAACGCATGATCCGACATTGACCAGACCACCAGCATCGAAACTACCGGAGTGCTTTTCATAGGGGCTTACGCCCTCCTCATCTTTGTTAAGGGCTATAGCCATCGCGGCACATCCCGAAGTAGTCACGATATACCTACGCTTTGCGAACTCCTTAGCTATATTACCAACTGTTTTCCAATCATCTTGGTAGTTTGAGCAGCCGACTATCGCTACTACTCCAGGGATTTCCCCAACTACAACCGGATATCCAACGCGTCTTATCTCGGTATCCTGAATTGCACCTCTACCAGTCCTCATTTTACTTTTTTCTCCAGCTATCTTTACCTTGGACGCTCCCTGTATGAGGGTAAACGGTTTTAGAAAAGGACAGACCCCTTCACAGCGCCCACACGCTATACATGCGTCATAAAGGTCGGTAAGTTTCTGAAGATCTCCCTTGCTGGCAGCCGTAGTAGCTTTAGGTATGGGTAAATCATTCGGACAAGCTCGTCTACAGAGGTCGCATCGTGTACATTTTTTAGACTCCTCGATTATTGTTTCTTCACTGAGCGATGTTTTGAACTTTTTTCTTTTTGGAGCGATTTTCATTGCCAGTTTAACCGCTGTTTCTCCGGCCCTTTCCGGTTTTGAAATGTAAGCTCCTGGCCATCTGTCATCTACGATCCCATCGACGATTTCGTCCGCAGGAGATGAAGTGAGATTTGGCAAACCTTGCATGTTTTGTGATGAAGTGGCTATAACCGGTGCCTTAATCTTCTGTGCCTCTATCAAAGTATCGGTTCGTATACACTGCATATCTATGATTATCACATCTGGAACGCCGCTTCGAATGAACCTCAATTCCCACGAGAGCGGACCAACTATCTTGACATTTGAATGACGATGTCTTGCAGCGTCGTGAGACGAGCAACACAATCCACAGAATTCTATCTTTTCCTCCAACCCCTCCTTCTTCAGATAATCTTGTATCTCTATGGCGGATGGGGCGTTATGCCCAATTACCAAGATGACTGGTTTGGAAGAGTCGACACAACCCATGCCAAGATCCACAAAAGGAGTCTCTGGATCGGCTTTAGGGAAATTATACGTGGTAATCTGAGCGATATCGCCGATTTCCATTACCACGTGGTCAATCAGGCCGGTATGGAAAATCTTTGACTCATAGTCTAGGTTATTCCCTTCCTGTCCCGTATGTGTAGAGGAGAGCAACTGAACTAGTTGGGACTCACAGTATTCCAAAGCTCTTTCGAGATCGCCCATTTTTGTGGGTTTTATGCCCGTTATCAAACGTAGGTTGGGAGCCTCGAGCGCTACGTTTGTCCCCCCAACATCAATTGGCTGGTCATGCCCATACTTATCTATGGAGAGATCCACCAGGTCTCTTGCATGGGTACAATGGGAAGCCGCTCCAACGGTGGCCATTAATAAATCGTATCGGGATTGCTGAGTGGCTACATCAATCCCGCATGCTCCGCGCTTTCCGTTTGTCAGGTCGCACTTCCCCATGGTACACAGACAACAGAGATCGCAAAATGGCATGTAGAATGGCTTGTATTTTTTCAAAAGCTTAAGATCCCACTCACGTAAAGTATCCATCCCCGGCATAGGTGTTGGCCCTGGGGTCTCTTCCCATTCCTCAATTATCTTCCCGACTGTGAACTCTAGACCTTTTACCTTTAAGGTATCGGTCACAAGTTCTTTTAGCTTAATCTTCGCATCTGGTGCCATGTTGTTCCCGGTCTATCTTACTATTCTTAATATGATATGATGTCGTGTTTTGACTTAAATTAACCTTGTTGTGATTATCAAAAATTGGGATACATGAGTTCAAAATTCTCAGTTTTGGCGTAGATGATAAAAAATTTGATGAGAATTTAACGATATTTATCTCTTGTTCATGATTTTAATAATCAACTTACGGATATTAACGAACAAAAGATGTTTTAGTATCCACCATTCTTTGTTTTTGCTATTTTCTCAAGTTCATCTGCCGCAGCGGGAAGTATGATTTTCCTGTTTTTTAGATCATCTATGCATTTCGAGGCGTATTGGCACCATGTAACGCATGAGGAAGTAGCTTCCTTATGCATCAGTTTATCGCACTCGGGACACTTTGTTTCGGTCTCGTACTCAAAGAACTCAACATCACCACCACAGGATGGACAACTTCTTATTATTATGCTCGGTTGTGTTAAACTTCTGATACCTGGGCATCGATCCATTAGTACCTACCAAGCCCTAATTCTATTAGTGTTTTTCAGATAATAAATATGGATGGTTAGGCGGCGACGACCACACATTTTTTAATTATAATGGTCCATTTTTATTGAAGAGGCCACAATATGGAAAAAAAAGGGTTAGTCTTAGCGGTTTCGGGGAAAGGGGGAACAGGTAAAACTTCCCTAGCTGCGTTGATGATTAAGGTACTGAGTGAGAGTGGAAATCGGAGTATTTTGGCCATAGATGCGGATCCGGATTCTAACTTGTCCAACGTACTTGGTTTTCCGGTGACCAAAACAGTCGGAGAAGCGTTGAGCAACTTCAAAAAGGAGCTTGATAAGGGTGAGGTTCTGCCTACGATGATAAAGAAAGACCTGCTGGAGTCTCGCATTTTCGAAGTGCTTGAGGAAACTCGGGGCTTCGATATCATGACCATCGGTAGGACAGAGGGGGCCGGCTGTTATTGCGCAGTAAATGATTTTCTCACCGATATCATCGACACTCTGTCAAAAAATTATGATTTAACGGTGATTGATATGGAGGCGGGGCTTGAGCATCTGAGTAGGAGAACTGACCGCGGCGTTGACATAATGGTCATAGTTACTGATCCAAGCGCTTTGGGCTTTCAAACCGCCAAAAGGATTAAAGAACTGGCCAAGGAAGTCCGCATCGATTTTAAAAAGGTATATTTAGTGGGCAACAGGTCCTCACATGTGATGGAGAACATGATCCTGAAAATTTCAATTGAGTTCGGGATCGAGTTAGCTGGCGCGATCCCTGAGGACAAGGTCATCCAAGAATTTAATCTTAAGGGAAAATCCATGATTGAGCTGCCGCTTGACAACCCAGCACTTGCCGCCGTAAAAAAAATCGTTGAGAGGATCGGATTGGCGTGAAGTTCGGAATCGAATTTGTGCCGTACAAGCCCATTAACAAGATAGTCGACCTCGCCAAGAAGGCAGAGGATGCCGGGATCGAATACTGCTGGGTTACCGATCACTACAACAACAGAAACGTATATGTCACCCTCGCATCGATAGCAACAGCCACCAAAAAAATAATCCTCGGACCGGGAGCGACGAACCCATTTCTGGTGCACCCTGCAGCCGCTGCTTCTTCCATCGCATCGATTGATGAGATGTCGGGAGGGAGAGCGACTTTTGGCATCGCAGCAGGAGACAGGACCGTCTTAGATTCTCTTGGCATCGAGTTTAAAAAACCAATCAGGGCGATAAACGAGGAGATCATGATAATCCGAAAGCTTTTGGATGGAGAAGCCGTTAACTTCGAAGGAGAGTTTTTCAAACTTAGAAATACAAAGTTGAACTTCAAACCAAGTCATCGATTACCGATTTACGTGGGTGCTCAAGGTCCTAAGCTATTGATGTTTGCGGGTAAAGTCGGAGATGGGGTTCTAGTTAATGCCTCCAATCCCATCGACTTGGGCCATGCTGTCACGGAGATAGCCAAAGGGGTCAAGATAGCTGAGCGGAAGATGGAGGTTCTTGATATCGCTACATATACTTCATTTTCTGTCGCCAGCTCCCACACTAAAGCGGTGGAGGCTGCAAAGCCCGTCGTGGCTTTCATAGTTTCCTCGACCTCGGAAGCGGTGCTCAAACGTCACGACATATCGGTTGGTGAAGTGTCTCTGGTCAAGGAAGAACTGGGTAAAGGTAAGTTCGATAAAGCTGCTGCAGCAGTTACAGAGAAGATGCTGGACACTTTTTCTGTCTATGGCACTCCAGCTGAATGCATAAAAAAGATTTCGGAACTCTCAGCGATGCATGTGACCCAGTTCGTCATGGGATCGCCGCTAGGACCGGAACCATCCGCTGCGATCGACATAATTCGAAATGAAATAATGCCCAAGTTTCAGTAGTGATTGTTTTGAAAATTGGCCTAGGCGAGTCCTACATAAAGCCGATTATCGGAAATCTAAAAATATTGAGTAAAGGAATTTAAAAAAAATTAACTTAGGGATCTCTTTTGATAGGTAAGAAAAAAATTTTAGAAATAAACCTCGACAAGGGCAAGGTCGAGAAGTTGGACTTGGTTGCAGTCGATAGGCTCGTCAATATTTTCATCAATGGAGTTCACTTCGTAACTCTAACGGCAAGTCCCAATAATGTCCGTGAGTTAGCTCTAGGCCACTTGTTCGGGCATGGTATCGTTGACAATCTTAAGGATATCGATGGTATCAGCAACAAGGGAAAAAATGTTTATCTGAAGTTGAAAAGAGAAATTCATTTCGAATCACCAGGAACTACGAATATTGTTCCTACTGCATGCGGCGCATCGGGCGACGTTATTAGGCTTTTGGATAAGTTGAACTTACCCAAATCTAATTTTTCGGTGAAATTCAGAGCAATCACAATTTTCAAGGCTCTGCGATCACTCTTTTCATTATCGAACGTATTCAGGAAAACAGGGGGCACCCACGCAGCTGCCTTGTACACCCGTGGCGGGGTCTCGAAGCTCTATATGGAGGACGTCGGTAGGCATAACGCGGTTGATAAAGTCATCGGGGGAGGACTCATACATGGTTTACAATTTAAAAACAGCTTCTTGGCCTCCACTGGTAGGCTATCAGCCGATATCGCGGTAAAATGTGCCAGAGCAGGGATACCTCTCATTGCTTCGAAAGCTGCCCCCCTGCAGTCCGGTATCCTCGCTGCCGAGCTTAGTAGGCTGACACTGATCGGCTTCATCAGAGGCAGGAGGCTCAATGTTTACACTAATCCGATGCGAGTTGAATTTTAGATGATGGTGTTCGTCACTGGACGCTCGTTGATGGAGTAAAAATTATATTTCGTAGGTGCTTAAAATTCATTTCCGCAAAAAATAATGGCCCTATTTACTCAACCATAAGTTTGAATTTCTCATAAGTGAAACTCCGATACGGTCAACGATATGACATCTTTGCCAAGCTCAGTTTTGGTGGTTGGGGTCAATACTAGACCCATCGTGAAATCGGCGAAGGCTCTAGGCCTAAGAACAATTGCTGTGGACTATTTTGGGGACGTCGATTTGGTTCCCTATGCCGACGTACTATTTTCGGTGAAGCCGCTAAAGCCAGAGGATCCTTTCGGAGAATTCGGACAGTCTAGTCTTTTCGAGCTTTCTCTCAGGGCGCTTGAGAGTTATGAGGTTGATGCGATCATACTAACCTCCGGTATGGAACATAACCCTGAGCATGTAAAAAAACTTGGGGGGCTAGCTAAGATAATTGGAAATAAAACCACCCAAATGGAGTTTTGCAAAGACAAGAAAAGACTGTTCCAGATGGCTGACGGGCTTGGCATACCATACCCTAAAACTAAGTTGGTACGAAAGCCGGATGAGGCTATAAAAGCCGCCAATGATATCGGATACCCTGTAGTCCTTAAACCAGCCTTTGGCGGTGGCGGAATTAATGTAAGACTAGTTAGGTCTCAGGGTGATCTTGAAATTTTTTTTAGCCAGATTCTATCAGCTGGAGATAATAGGACCCTATACGTTCAGCAGTTGGTTCGAGGAATCGATGCTAGTGCGTCTGTCCTTTCAAACGGGAAAGAGGCAAGGTGTCTTACCATCAATAGGCAGATAATAGGGGACAAGCGGTTGGGTGTTTCTGGTCCTTTTGGATACTGCGGCAACATAATACCTTTGACCGTTAAACGAGAATTATCCAATAAAATCACGGAATACTCAAAATCACTCTGCACCGAGATTGGGATGATTGGGTCAATCGGCGTCGATTTCGTCCTCTCAGATAAACCATATCTGATTGAAGTAAACCCAAGATTTCAGAATACTATCGACTGTGTGGAGGGCCTTCTGAGTATAAATCTCTTGAGGGAACATATCCGAGCCTGCGGCGGTGAGTTGTGCAAGTACGGGAGGTCAAAGGGCTTTTCGGCGAAGCTCATCCTATACGCTAAGGAAGATGTGAAAACTCCGGACCTGGGTAGGCTCTCGCAAATTGTAGATATCCCTCGAAAGGGTTCCACGGTCAAAAAAGGTAGGCCCATTTGTAGCATGCTGAATTTTGGCATGGATAGGGGGAGTTTAATTGTAGATGCTTACAAGACCGCGGATAGGGTGTACGATATTTTTAGATGAGTTTGCGCTGGGATCCGTTAATTTTTTGGTAGAGTTCAATAATTAACTTGATCATGCTCCGTTCGGTAGAGATAACCCATTTCTCTCCAGACTCTTACGGTCATTCTTGGATGATCATATTACATTTTTTTTAGTATTTTTTTTGCAACGAATTAAAATGCTCCAGCAGTTTTTGAGGTTCCGTAAGACATTAAGAGTTGGAATTCAGTTTGTGCTATCCAGAATATTATGGAAAATCATCTCTAGAACAAAACATTCTGGCTCATTAGATTCTAGGTAAAGTTATTGTGCTTTAATAAATAATATATCGAGGGGGAAAAAATGTATGTTTGGTTTTGGATTTTTATTGTTCTTATTTTTTTAGCAATACTTCTTCACTTTATATCAGTTGAACACACAAAATTTAAGAAAAAATATGGAAAAGAAAAAGGAATCCGGGTTGGAAAAATTTATGGAACTATTTCTGGAACGATGCAGTTCTTGGTAATAATAGGACTATGGGTTTCTCCCCAGCCAAGTTTCGTTATATCACTTTTTCTGACTTTAATTTCTGTACTTTTGGTTTTAATTGGATCTTGGATTTCAATAGAGGGAGTGATAACTCTAGGTCTTAAAGCGGCAGAAACCCATTATGCAGAAAAACTCGTTACAATAGGAATTTATTCAAAAGTAAGACACCCCATGTATCTTGGTTGGATTATTACACATATTGGCATGTGTTTTATTTTTTCTGCTCTGTATGCATTGTTATTTACTCCATTCTTACTGATTCTCCTCTACATAATATCAAAAAAAGAAGAGCAGGAATTGATAAGAGAATTTGGCAATGTTTATAAAAATTATCAAAAGAAAGTTCCTATGCTCATCCCAAAACTGAAGAAAAAATAAGTGTATCTGAGATTTCTTTAAAACATCTTAATAAAATGTCCGAATGGCTTCTTGAAATGTATAAAGCTGAGGACAGTATTCGGACCCCTAACACTACATGATTCTACCTAGAAGCGAGCGTTTCTGTTTTCTGTTAACAGAGGTCAAGATCATCTTTATTGATTAAGCCACTGTGGAGCGCTGTTGCGACTAGAGCTCCCGCTGCTCCTTTTTTTTCCAATCGTCTAACATCAGCCATGTTCCTTACACCTCCGCCTACGATTACAGGTACGTTTGCTTGATTCAACGTCTTTCCTAAGGTCTCGTAGTCAGGACCTCGAGAGGCGCCTACTCTATCTAAGCTCAACAACAATATCTCGGCTGCACCTTCGTCCTCAAACTTACCGATGAGTTCATCCAGCGGCAATCGCATCGCCTTAGATTTGCCGACCACCTTTCCGAACTTTAAGTCGATGCTGGCCACGACCCGCATGTTATGTTTGGAGATGACCCTTCTGATCTCACCAAAATTATCTAGCGTTTCTGTGGCGAGCACAATTTTCTCGACCCCATTCTTGATATAGCCGTTGATGTCTTTTGCCAGCCTAAATCCTGCGTCCACCATTAGCCTTAGCTTGGTCTTTGACGCTATTCGCTCAACTGCATCCAAGTTTTGTCCTGCCAAACGTATCATATCCAAATCTGCGATATATAGCTCTCCCAGGCCCAGACTTTCGAAGGCCAGCGCCACCTTTATCGAATCGTAGGTATCGACGAGCACACTTTGTAGTGGTTTGTATTTTTTCCGCTGTCCTCTCACGGCGTGTACCACTTTCCCGTCCATTAGATCGATGACTGGGATTATCCTCACGCTAAACCTCCGGTAAGATGACCGTGCTGATCGCTTTTTTTCCTTCAATAGCGGCCTCTATTCGCTCAGGATATTTCCCGCTTACTATCCAGCATGTTATACGATGTTTTTCCAAAATCTGAGGCAGCTTTAGATCGACCACTGTTTGTTTTATTTTCTTTAGGTCTCGAGCCGATATTGAAACTAGGAGCTTTCTCCGATGGAAAATGCCATCAACTGATTTCACCAAGACGAGCTTCTTGCAACCAATCTCTCCCGCCGTCCAAGCTGCGATTGAATCCGAGGTCACATCCCACGAAGGCTCGAGCTCGTTGCAGTTCCTCAGCTCCTTGAACGGTAGAAATATCGAGCATCTCCTTGACCCAACCCTTTTCAACGATCTCGCCAGTCTTGATCCCTCGATGAGGTCATGAAGTTTATATCCAAAGATGTCCATGCCGAATATCGCCATCATGTGGGATGTTCTGTCAGATAGCCGCTGCGGTCCTTGGTTATGGCGGACAAAATTCGCAAATCTGCCTCCACCAGGTAATACGAGGATAGAACGCTGGTTGGAAATTTCTTTTAGTATTCTACATAATCTCTTCAAGGCCGGGCGAT
>CAYFIY010000010.1:0-43965 GCA_964343275.1 Hadarchaeota archaeon (SeqCode) | reverse complement strand
AGGTGGAGAGAATGGTATTGTCAACTATCCACAGGCTCGATATTGAATATTACCATCCTATTATTCAGGCAGCTCGGACATTCGCAAGTGCTAGATCTCTAGGAAAAGCTAAGTTCTCCTTCCACTGGTTAGCAGTTTATCTCGCCCGCGTTCGTGAATTCCGAGACGATGTAGGCGCCCTTTGCTTGAAAGACCAGACTGCTGAAAGCGTGTTGATCTACCTATCAGATCTAATAGATAATCAAATTGACTTCGTGGACGAAGAGGAAAAAAACTCTCTAGTGGCGGAGGTAAAATTCGAGAAAAGTCATGCGGAATTCTGGAGGAAATTGAAAAAAAATCCTTTAAGGAAACTATTTATAAAATATAACTCTTGGGGGGAGCAAAATCTAGTCGAGATGAGGAAGTACATGGATTGTTTCTGGAGACTATTTTTAACTGAGCTGCGTTGGGAGTTTTATGCTCCTTGGCGGGGCGAGATGATATCACGCCTAGAAGAACGTAACTTTATACTCTTAGGGGAATTGATGGGAAATATGAGAAGAGATAAAATAATAACGGATAGACAAGAAAAAGAGTTCCTAAATCGGTTAAAAGCCCTCAAATCGTATTGAATTCTTCGAGTCTTTCTATCGTTTAGGTGCTATCGGTAAAGTGGCTGGACGTATGCTTTTTTTGGTAGTTGAAGAAAACTTGTCTAAATCAATGTCCATCTTTATATTAAGCACATATATCGATATTTCTCCCTGCAAATATTAACTTTTGCGTATTTATTAAAAACTTTTAAACAATCTCATTATGGTGAAGCATCCATGGGTGACATGACGGGCATGTTCGTAGGGATAATGGGATGGGCTATCAGAGCGTGATGTAAAGAATCGGATTTCGTTTGAAAAATATTTTTAGTATTACGCTTATAGACTGGTTTCAGGTATACTAGTAATCATCGGCTTAGTTATTCTCAATGCCAATAAACAGAACACATAGCATATGAATCCGTAGTACTAATCTTCTCAATAATCATCCTGGTGGGGATAGGCTGATTCTCCGTGGGGGGTATTGGAAATCGTGTGCGTGGCTTTTGCCCTCAGATGACGATCAACTTTGAGAAAATAAATTACCCGTATGGGCTCCAAAGAAAAATTTCTCTTCCTCTTTTAGGTTATTTAAGATCGAGTACATCCTGCATTTCCTTTATCACGCCACGCTTTCCCTTTGTGGCAACATAGTGAGCCGCTCTTATCGCTCCGGCCGCAAAAGTCTCTCTGGTTTTTGCTCGGTGGATGATTTTGATATTCTCATAGGGATTTGAAAATTTCACCGTGTGATCGCCGACGACATCGCCTTCTCTAGTTGATCTTATCTTGATTTTTTCCTTTTTCACATTCATCTTTTCTGAAACTATTTGGGCTACTTTCAAGGCAGTTCCACTGGGGGTATCTCTCTTGCCAGAATGGTGAACTTCCTCGACGCTGGGTTCATAATCTTTCCCAAGCAGTCGAGCCATTTCCCCTATGGATTTGAAAAAAACATTTACTCCCACCGAGAAGTTCGGTGAAATGACTGCTTTGATATTTTCTCTTTTAACAATCTCCCCGGTCTTCTTCCTCTGCTGTTTGGTTAACCCAGTGGTGCCTACGACTATAGAGACGCCAGTTTCAGCAGCTGCCTTCACGTTTTGAACGACGGCTTCTGTAGTTGTGAAATCTATAAGAACATTAGGTTTGACTCGTGCCAGAACATCTGCAATTTCTTCCGCGCCGATCACTTCGACACCAAGCCAGCCTGACCCTGCAAGTTTTCCAATATCCTTTCCGACATCTTGACAGCTTGGAGAATCAATTGCAGCGACGAGCTTCATATCCCTTTGCATAGCGACCTGACGAACTACCATCTTGCCCATACGCCCGCAAGCACCAGTTACCACTACCCGGATCACTTTCTCAAGACCCCAGTGTCCTTTAGGACCTTACGCAGCTTCTTCCGGTTAGCGGGCTCCAGCTTGACCAGCGGCAGCCTTAAATTCCCCGCCGCCATGCCCATCCAGTTCATGGCAGCTTTCACTGGGCTAGGGTTCGTCTCCACGAATAACACTTTGAATATGGGATCCAGTTCGTCATTTATTCTTCTCGCCATATCTTGATCTCCTGCACTAAACGATTCCACGAGTTTCACTATTTTGTCTGGTAAGATGTTCGACGCTACAGATATGATTCCAACCCCGCCCATCTTCATGATATCCATCGTTAGCGAATCGTCGCCAGATGTGACCTCGAAATCATACTTCCTAGTTAGCTCGATTACTCGCCTAATCTGCTTTAGATCACCGCTTGCTTCCTTCACACCGACTATGTTTTTTAGCTTAGCTAGCTTTGCCATAATCTCTGGAGATAGGTTAACCCCAGTCCTGGAAGGGATGTTGTAGAGTACTTGAGGGATATCCACTTCTTCGGCTATTTTTTTGAAGTGGGCGTAAAGGCCCGCTTGCGTGGGCTTGTTGTAATACGGTGAAATGAGCAATGCGCCATCCGCACCTATATCCTTGGCATGTTCTGTGATCGCGATGGCTTCTCGAGTGCTGTTGCTTCCAGTACCCGCTAGCACGGGAACCTTTCCATTAGCAGCGTCTACCACTACCTGTACGACCTGATTGTGTTCCTCGTAGGAAAGGGTGGCCGACTCACCTGTCGAGCCCGTGGGGACCAAGCCGCATATGCCGTTCCTGATTTGAAACTTAACATTCGCTCGGAGGCCACTTTCGTCAATCTTGTCTTCACGGTTAAATGGCGTCACTAACGCAGTATAAGCACCATTGAACACGGTTACACCCCAATTTTTCTCATGGCTTGTTTGAACAACTTAAACGCTTGCTTTCGGTCTTCCCAGTTCACGAAGAAACTTATGGATGTCCTACTAGATAAGATCTCGATGATGTTGATCTTCATTTTGGACAGCGGATCAGTGAGCTTAGATATAATTCCTGGAGTATATATAAATTTCTCGCTCTCGGCTGTTATCATGGCTAGGCTCTCCTCACTTGTCACGGATTTCATCAACTTGTTCCCCATTACAACCGTGTGCAAAAGTTTGAGTGCCGTTTCGGTTTGCTTCGCGACAACATAAACGGAGAATGATCTAGGTCCTAATGAAACACCGAAAATGTTAATCCCTGCTTTACTTAGGGGCGACGAAGTCTTTAGCAACACGCCGGGAGTTTTCTGCATGTTCTCACCCACTATGGTAATCATCGCCAACGGCTTTTCGTAAAACTTCACGCCCAAGAGTTCACCTTCACTGGGACCAGTTATATTGGTCCCGCTGGCGGATAAATTACCATACTTGAAGTGTATTACCCTCGCGGATATCTTGGAGTCCTTGTAGCCCATCGCCCGGGGATGCATAATCTGAGCGCCGAACCTGGCTAGGTCGCGCATCTCTTCGACCTTTATGTCATTTACCAAACGCGCCCTAGGAATCTTGTTCGGGTCGGCGGTCATGACTCCCTCGACATCCGTGATTATAATAACATCGTCAGCATCCAAGCACTTTCCCATAAGAAATCCTGTTATATCGCTTCCACCGCGCCCTATCGTGGTCACGTTTCCCTCCTTATCCCTGCCAAGAAATCCACATATAACGGGTATTACTCGTTTCTTCAGGAGAGGTAGGATAAACTTCTTAGTTCTCTGCCTTGTCGTCTTCAGATCTATGTTTGCCATTCCGAAGTTGCTGTCCGTAATAACCGGCCACTCTGGTCTTTCGGGTCCGATATATCTGGCATTTGCTCCTAGGCTGTGCAACACCGACGTAAAGACGTGCGCGCTCGCGCGTTCCCCTATTGCCATTATCTCGTCTAGGTCCTTCGTATCTAAATTTCCACCAGTGGACGTTTTTGCTAGTTTTACGAGTTCATCGGTCGTGTGTCCCATGGCAGAAACGACAACGGCTATTTGGGTTCCATTGAGATATTCCCGGTATACTGACTCGGCCCCACTATGTATTCGATTGCTATTGCTTACGCTAGTTCCGCCTAACTTCACGACTACGCGTTTCACTTGAGCCACCCTGGGATTTGGTCGAGCCTAGTCAAGTCTTCGAAGGTTTCTCTCTTGCGAATGATCTCTGCTTTATTTCTGTCAACTAGGATCATTGCGGGTCTCGGCATTGCGGTATGCTGGCTAGACATGGTTAGTCCGTAAGCTCCAACATCGAAGATGACAGCCAAATCACCTTGCTCGACTCTTGGTAGTTTCCTCTCTTTCCCAAGAAAATCACCGGATTCGCATAGCGGTCCGGCAACATTGACCACGATTTGGTTTTCTTGGTTGAGTTTGTTCGCTAATTCGATGTGGTGGTATGAACCGTAAAGAGCAGGTCTGATGAGGGCGTTCATGCCTGCGTCGACAGCTACCCAAGTAGTCATGCCCGGGCGTTCCTTTACATATCCTACTCGTGCCAGCAAAACGCCCGAATCCCCGACTATGTATCGACCAGGCTCAAAAAGTAGGGTTGGTTTCTCGAGTCCTTTTTCCCCAACCACTCTCTCTACAACCCGAATCATGCTCTCCGCCACTAGATCGGGCTGTAGCTCCTCGTCGTCTGGCTCGTAGGGAATGCCGATGCCGCCCCCGAAGTCGATAAATCTGATGTGCACGCCAAGCTTGTCTCTGATCTCGGTTACAATAGCTAACAGTTTTTCAGTCTCCTCCTCAAAAGGTTGGGTGTCCAAAATCTGAGAACCGATGTTGGCGTGGATGCCGAGCACATCCACATTGTCCATGCTGGCGGCCAACCTGTATGCTTTTAACGCCTGCCCGCTCGCAACGTCGAAGCCAAACTTGCTTTCTCTGAGCCCAGTTGCTATATATGGATGAGTAGGAACTTTGACATCTGGGTTTACTCTAAAACCGATCCGAGCCCGTTTGCCGAGACTTAATGCAGCTTTGTTTACGGCCTCGAGCTCTTGGAAGCTGTCAATGTTTATCAAAACATCGTTTTCTATGGCCAGCTTCAGCTCTTTGATGGTTTTATGGTTGCCATTGAAAACTATCCTATCACCAGATATCCCTATCTTGATGGCTATCCTGAGCTCGTTTTCTGAGCTTACATCCGCACATGCGCCTTCGCTCTGTAGAATTTTAGCCAAGCCCAAGTTGGCATTTGCCTTCATAGCATAGTGAACCCGAATCGTTGTCCATCTTTTTGAAAAAGCCTTAAGGAACCGCCGGTATTTTTCTCTTACTCGTTGCTCGTCCACGACATAGAGTGGCGTGCCGAACTTCTCTGCCAGTTCTACTGCATCAATTTCCCCAATGACCAAGTGTCCGGATTCATTGATCGAGAAATGTTTTTTCAACATCAGCATTTTCGCTCAACCTCTCGCAGAGATTTCTCCAAGATGTCTATACCCAAGTCTAGATCGCGCTGGCTGATTGTAAGTGGTGGAGCAATCCTAACCACGGACTTTCCGGCCCTAAAGACGATCAAACCGCGGTTGAGAGCTTCCTTCACCAACATCTCTCGTTCCTTTATGCCTCTCTTCCTCGTCCGTTTATCCTTCACGATTTCTAGAGCGAGCATTAGCCCCAAACCTCTGGCTTCTCCAACTATCTTCGATTTTTCCTCGATTTCCTTGAACCGTTTCAGGGCGTGTTTGCCGAGTTTTGATGCCCGCTTGATAAGCTTTTGTTCATCGATTATCTTCAGCCCTTCGATCGCTGCGGCGCAGGCCACAAGGTTTCCACCAAAGGTGGAGGCATGTGTTCCAGGCTCCCAGTTCATGACTTTCGCGTCAGCTATAATAGCACCAATTGGAGCCATCCCTCCAGAGAGCGCTTTTGCCAGGCATACAATGTCGGGGACCACACCCCAATGTTCAATTGAGAAATTCTTACCCGAACGTCCTAGCCCGGTCTGGATCTCATCGGATATGAACAGCCAGTCGTGCTCTTCACATAGCTCCTTCAACAAGGGGTAGAATTCAGGAGGTGGTATTATGTATCCGGAGCTGCCTTGGATAGGTTCGGTTATTACTGCGGCCACTTCTTCTGGCGGGATCACGTTTCCCAGCTGCTTTTTTATGAACTCTACGCATTGGTAACCGCAATTATGGTAATTGTCTCCGAATGGACATCGGTAGCAGTAGGGGTAAGGCATGTGAGACACCCCAGGTACCAGTGGGGAGAAGTAGCGATGATGTTGTACATTGGCGGAGGATAAGCTCATGGCCCCAAAAGTTCGTCCGTGAAAAGCGCCGGTGAAGGCTATCATTCGCTGGCGACGCGAGTGCCAGCGTGCGCACTTGAAAGCCGCCTCGACAGCTTCGGCCCCCGAATTTCCAAAGTAAACTTTTTTGCGGAAATTTCCAGGGGCTAGCTTGGCTAGTCGCTCTGCTAGCTCCACTTGTGCTAGATAGTAGAAATCCGTGCCAGCAAAGTGAGATAGCTTCGCAGCTTGGTTGGTTACCGCCCGAATCAGACGTGGGTGTGAATAACCATAGTTCAAGACGAACATACCTGAGGACAGGTCCAAGAAGACATTACCATCTATGTCTCTTACATAACATCCCCAGCCTTCGTCGCCCACGATAGGGTCTGACCGCGTGTAGGAAGGGGACATGACCCGCTCATCCCTAGCCATCAGCTTTCTCGCATTGGGCCCCGGAATCTTATTGGTCACATTAGGTGTGCCTTTAACCCAGACCGGTTTGGACAAATCATCACATCACAGCCTTACTTCTTTTTTGCTTAAATAATTGAGGCTATCATGGATCTCAATAATAAGTGATGGCTTAGGTAAAGATAACTTATCAATTAATATTTGATGACAAATAAGTAACCGAGAGGCGAGATATATGGTCTTAATTTTAGGTTGCGGGGATGTCGGCTTCACCGTCATTACCGAGATGAAAAATCGAGGGGTGGAGGTAAAGATCGTAGACAGAGATCCGAAACGCGTTGAGCAGCTGAAGCAGATGGGTTATAAGGCGATTAGCGGAGATTTCGAAAACACTCAGGTATTAAAGGATGCAGGATTGGCTCAGGCGAATTTGGTGTTTATAATGGTTTCCGATTTTTCCGCAGTTCATGGTGCGCTAAAGACGATCAAGAAGTTAAAAACGGAACTGAAGATACACCCCGTAGTGGTTGTGCGGGTAGCAGACGAGGCCGAGGTGGATGAAGCGAAGCGCTTGGGTGCCAGCGATGCCCTTCCGTCTTCACAACTCTTGGCCAAGTTTACGGTAAATAGGTTCGAAACCATCGGGACCATGAGCAAGGAAAAACGTCTGCGATCGTTGGTCAACGAATTTATCGGGTCTCGAATGGCGATAGTCCTACAAACAAATCCCGACCCGGACAGTATTGCCAGCGGGGTGGCGTTGAAAAGATATGCGAAAGCATTCGGGCTGGATGCCGACCTTATTTACGATGGAGTGGTGGGTTATCGCCAAAATAGAGCGCTGGTCAATACTCTCGAGTTGGAGTTGCTTGAAGCCGATGACGTGGATTTCACTAGATATACTTGCTTCGCCCTTGTGGATGTTGCAACCCACGCCAACTGCGCCCTGCCCAAGCGCCTACTTCCGACGATAGTGATAGACCACCACTCGGTGCCGTCAGGCGAGGTCAACGCTAGGTATCATGATATATCTTTAGTGGGTGCGAACTCCACCGTTATGACCAATTATCTCAGAAATGCAGGAGTGGAAGTAGATGGCCCAACTGCGGCGGCGCTCATCGTCGGCATCCTGACCGACACCATGTCCTTCACTAGGGGGGCAAAGCCCCCCGACTTTGAGGCTTACGAGTACCTGATGGAATTGGTTGATGTCGACCTACTCGCGGGACTGATGTGGCCAACTATTTCTGCGGACGCCTTAAACGTCTTAATGACCGCAATAAAATCGAGCAAGATAAAAGGGAGTTACCTCTTAGCCAATGTTGGTGAGGTGAATGACAGGGATCTTATAGCCCAGACCGCTGATTTCATGATTAAAAGGGAAGGGATAGCGACCACCTTTATCTATGGCGTATGCGGTGATGTAGTCCGCGCTTCGGCGAGGACTAAAGATGTGTCCCTGCACATAGGACAGACCTTGAGGACGGCATTTGGCAAAATCGGGGCGGCTGGGGGACACTCGAAGATGGCAGGAGCTACTATTCCACTCGAATTCTTCGGGGTCAGTAAGAAGAACCGCAGAATGAAAATAGATCAGGTAGTTGGTAGGGGATTTCTGGAAACTCTAGGCATAGTCAAACCTAGGAAAACAAGGTGAAAGAGGCGCGGGTAAAAAGGGCCACCAATGGCAATCTTTAACAAGGACATGCGGGATATCCTGAGCACAGATGAATTAAAGCTTTTGCCACGAGGCTACAAACGGATAGGCCATGTTGCGATAATTTTTCTTCCGCGGGGTCTCGCCAATCGAACTCAAGAGATAGCGCGGAGAATTATCGATTTGAGCGGGGCCAAAACGATCGCGGTCCGAGAGGGAGATATATCTGGCCGCTATAGAGTGCCGATGTTGAGGGTGGTGGCAGGAAATCCAGATACAGAGACCATTCATCGTGAGAACGGATGTCGGTTCAAACTTGACGTGAGGAAAGTCATGTTCTCTACTGGAAATGTTCACGAGCGAAATAGGGTAATCGAGCTTGTCAGTCCGTGGGAAACGGTAATAGATCTTTTTGCTGGCGTCGGACAGTTCAGCATCCCTATAGCTGTGCATGCCCTTCCAAGAAAGGTCTACGCTGTTGAACTGAATCCAGTTGCATACAAATATTTGATGGAAAATATCAGAATGAATCGTGTGGGACACATTGTGAAGCCTCTACTGGGAGATTGCAGCGACGTTGCTCCTCGAGGAATAGCTGATCGGGTAATAATGGGTATACTTCACCTATCTCACAAATATTTGCCACTTGCGATTCAGGTGATCAAGCCAGATGGAGGTGTTGTCCACTACCACGAAAGCGTCCCATCTGGACTCCGATTCGAAAGGCCGATAAAGAGGATTTTACAGGCAGCGTCTTGTCGAAAAGTAGAGATAATTAACAGACGGGTGGTAAAGCGTTACGCTCCCGGGGTAGATCATGTCGTGGTGGACGCGAAGATAGGTCCGGGGATATAGTGTTTGATTCTAATTTTTTACGATGGATATCTACCATCTAAAGAAAATGTGGAGGAGATTTAATTCTGGAAAATCCTACTAAGAAGGACATCCTAAAACTTATGGCAGTCGCGGACTACTTGTTCGAGAAGGGAGTTGGAAATGTCCTCTTCCAAGATGATATCCGTGTGTTAAAGACGAGGGGTAGGATACGCCAAGTTTGGAAAGGCGACCAAATTTTGTGCAGCATCCGGGCCTCGGACGGTTTCATAGTATTCAACAGAATGGGGGCAGAACTTGTACAAAGTGCTTTGAAGTCGCCACGTCTGCGAGTGGTGGTCAACGACGACGCTGCTCCGTCTGTAGCTAGTGGTAAAAGTGCATTCGCAAAGCATATTCTTAGAGCCGATTCTTGCATAAGGCCAGCTGAGGAAGTCTTCGTTGTGGATTCTCAAGATCGCCTACTTGCAACCGGGAGGGCTGTGCTGTCAGGCGATGAGATGTTAGCTTTTGAAACTGGTGTGGCTGTGGTGGTCAGGAGGGGCTTCGGTAGCGACACTTAATGTTTTAGGTTTGATTAATGAACTCTTATGGAATGAATTGGTGGTCAGATGTTTCCTAAAAAGATAGATAAGCGCCAGATGGAGAGAGCGATGCGTCAGATGGGTGTAAAGATGCATGAGCTTGAAGGCGTCCAAGAAGTCGTGATAAGGCTCGCTGATAAAGAGATAGTTATTTCTGGAGCCCAGGTCACTCTCACGGAGATGGGAGGCCAGAGGAGCTACCAGGTGGCTGGTCGGGAGGTCGAGAGGAAGCCAGAGTTAGGGCCCAATGAAGATGACCTCAAGTTGGTCATGGAGCAGGCCGGGGTTAACCTTGAGGCTGCCGCTCAGGAGCTAAAGGAAACCGATGGTAACATAGCGGAAGCTATCTTGAGGCTCAAGGAAAAACAATAGGTTCACCAGCCAGCCCAACTGGACGAATACCATGAACCCTACTCAACCGAGTGCTCTCATGATGGCCTCAGCTTTGACCAGCGTTTCAATGTATTCCTGTTCGGGTATCGAATCCCACATGATGCCCCCCCCTACCCAGAAGGTGCCTTTTCCGCGGGAGGAAACAAGAACCCTTATGGCCACACTCAGCACAAAATCTCCATCAGGTTTGAATAATCCTATAGCCCCACAGTATGGCCCCCTGAGGTGAGGTTCGAGTTCGCCTATTATCTCCATGGCTCGCACCTTTGGAGCACCAGTCACAGATCCTGGCGGGAAGGTGTTTTTTACTATGTCGCTTATGGTGGTTTCCTCGAGCAGTTTGCCTTCAACCTCAGACATCATCTGAAAGAGAGTCGTGTATGACTCTATCTCGAAAAGGCGATTGACTCGTACGCTTCCTAATTCACAAACACGCCCTAAGTCATTGCGCATCAGGTCCACTATCATCAGGTTTTCGGCCCTCTCCTTCTTGCTGTTATACAGCTCCTCTCGTAATGCCTGGTCTTCCATTTTGTCTGCCCCCCTCTTTCTAGTACCCTTTATCGGCCTGGTCACTATTTGTCGTCCTTGTTTCCTGAGGAATAGTTCCATCGATCCGCTGATTAGCTGAAATTCTCCAAAATCTATGCAGCAGGCGAGAGGAACCGGTTGGGCTTTTTGGAGCTTGAAAAGGAACTGTTCGGGTTGAATCTCAAAGGTGGTCTCGAATCTTTGCGAGAGATTTGCCTGGTAAATGTCCCCCCTGGCGATATACTGCCGTGCTTTGTTCACCATTTGGATATAGCTCTCCTTCGTCATATTGGATATCGGTGAAACCTTATTTTCGGCAGGCCCACCGCTGAAATTTTCAAAATCTGATTTCACTAAATTGCTTTCTTCGAAAAACAAGAATGAGAGTTCTGGAATGGGCCAATCTTCTTTCCCCTCCTTGGGCATAACACCCATTTTCAAGTACTTAAAAAACTCGTAACTAAAAAAACCTAGGGCGTAGTAACCCCGGTCCAACATTTTGTCGAGATAATCTAGCGGATCTTCGTTGAGTGTGGTTTTGCTCCCTTCTCTCGTAAGTGAGGTCACTCCGTCTTGGAGTGACAGGGAAAAGCTGGGTCTGGACAAGGAAACGGGTGCGTCTGTTTTCAACGTCCATTCTCGTCCGGAGCTCAAGATCCCCCGTCTACCGAGCCGCCTCTCAAAACTTTCAGATTTTGATGAGATCATTCTATCTACTATCCTGTTTCCCATGATAGACTGAGTTCAGGTTTCAATAGAAATATTATAAACATTATGATTGAAAGCGCTAGGAACAATGGCGAGGTCACAAAGGAGAATCCATTGCCGTGGTATACATAGATGATCCAGAATGGGACCAGATAAATCGATGTATCTTCCCATCATAGGGGAGAGAACAAAGACCATCCCAACTAGGATCAAAGCTACGCCAAGCAAGGTTATTGAGTTCGTCGTCCCACCCTAAAGTACCTCACTCCGCTCGACATGTCCGCCACAGTATCTCCGTGCGTAAACCGCGAGAGTGTTTACTGAGGCCTCTACGCGCTCCCTGTCTAGCCCCGGCGCGTTCCAGATTACCATCAACGCATTTGATGTCTTTTCGGTCACCATCGCTGCCTTGGCGTCGCCTAGAGTGTACGCAGAGAGAACCTTCTGATCGTCCCTCAGATTTATCTCGCTAGGCTTCGGGGCGAGTTTTCGTCCATCGATGAGTTCGAACGGCTGGATTTCCTCGGCCAGCATCGTCTTAGACTCTCCCTTTATTTTTTCGAGATCATAGACACCAACGGATGACCAATGCTC
Organism: Hadarchaeota archaeon (SeqCode); assembly: GCA_964343275.1. Lineage (GTDB taxonomy): Archaea > Hadarchaeota > Hadarchaeia > Hadarchaeales > Hadarchaeaceae > Hadarchaeum. Next base: position 32,046 of record CAYFIY010000010.1, on the reverse strand, counting down.
TATGGTCGCGAGCAAGCATGAGTCCACCAAGTTATTGATTGTTGGGAATCTGTCGTCTAGCGCTCGCCTCAACATATACTCCGGGGTTGGGAGGTAGCTTGAAGTGTCGGCGCCCATGGACTTGAAGAAATCGCGGTAGGCTTTAACTTCAGCGAGATCCATGACGTTTATGGTTCCATATCTTGCCTTGATATCATCGAATATCTCTCTCTTTCTTTCCACGAGTCCGCCCACAGCAGGCTCGATAGTTAACCCGCTAACACGAACGTAGCCAGCCATAAAATCTGGATATTTCTCTCTAACTTTGGGATCAAGCTTCATTTTGTAACCTCAGAGAATTATTTCAACCTCGTTTCCTTTTAACTTTCCCGTTAAATGGAAAATATCTTGACCTGATAAGTTACAATGTTGACTGTTGCGCCATGTGAGATTTTTAAAAAGAAATAACTCATTAAGGATTAGATATGGATGAATACCGATGCCATTGTAGTAGTTGACTTCGGCGGGCAATACGCGCACCTTATAGGGAGGCGAGTGAGAGAATTCAATGTTTACTCAGAAGTGATTCCCCATGATGTTTTTTTTGAGGAGATAGTGGAACTGAGCAAAAGGTTCACCGTAAGGGGTATAATCCTCTCAGGTGGGCCATCTAGCGTCTACAGAGAAGGGGCACCAAAACTGACAAAAGAAATTTTCGATTTGAAACTCCCAGTTTTGGGAATATGTTACGGACACCAGCTCATAGCCTACTCTGCTGGTGGTAAAGTGGAGAGGGCGCAAAAGAGGGAGTTCGGGACTACAATCGCCACCATGGATAAACCACTAGGGATTCTCCAGGGGATGAATAGAGAGGAACGGGTTTGGATGAGTCACGGTGATGTTGTTTACTCACTTCCAGAGGAATATGAGATCATCGCCCACACCGAAAATTGTCAAGTAGCTGCATTCAGGCACAGGACCACCCCCATATACGGTCTACAGTGGCATCCAGAAGTAGTCCACACCCAGAAAGGGGAGAAGATGTTGAGAAATTTTGTCTTCGTGGTCTGCAAAAGTCAAGCAAATTGGACGATGGATGATTTCGTCACTAGTGCGATAGATGTAATAAATCACGTTGTGGGGGTTAAAAAATGTATCATAGCTCTAAGTGGGGGTATCGACTCAAGTACTGCCACATTATTGGCTGCAAGGGCTTTAGGAAAGAACTTAACCGCGGTCTTCGTTGATCACGGATTTATGAGAGAAGCAGAGCCAAATCTAGTGAACGACACCTTCAAAAAATTTGGTTTCCATTTTATTTCCATAGATGCTAGAGAAAGGTTTCTACTTAAGTTGGAAGGGATAATCGATCCGGAAAGAAAAAGAAAGATCATCGGCGAGGAATTTATCAAGGTTTTTGAAGAGGTAGCCAGCAAGACAGGAGCTGATTACCTCTTCCAAGGAACTATCTATCCGGATAGAATCGAATCTGGTTTCGGGGGGCAGTCGGAGAAAATAAAAACCCACCATAATGTCGCCGGGTTGCCCACGCATATGGAGTTCAAGGGGATAATTGAGCCACTAAGGGACCTGTACAAGGACGAGGTGAGGAAGGTTGCAGAGAAGTTGCAATTGCCCAAAAAACTGATTTTGAGACAGCCATTTCCCGGACCCGGATTGGCCGTGAGAATAGTTGGCGAGATCGTCCCTGAAAAAATTGAGATCATCAAAAAGGCCGATAAGATTGTCACGGAGGAGATAGAGAAGGTTGGGCTGCAGGATAATCTTTGGCAGTACTTTGCTGTTTTAACCGACACTAAAACAACTGGGGTAAAAGGAGATGCCAGGTCTTACGGTTACACTGTCGCTGTCAGGGCCGTGGAGAGCAAGGAGGCTATGACAGCTAGTTTTGCAAAAATACCCTATGATATTTTGGAAAGGATATCGACAAGAATAACAAACGAACTTCCCTTTGTCACCAGGGTGGTCTATGACGTTACTCATAAACCGCCATCCACGATCGAGTGGGAATAATGGTTTAGCATCAGTGAATATCATGAAACAACTTTCTAGGAGTTTTTATGAGCGAGACGCAGCTTTGGTCGCACGAACGTTATTGGGCAAGGTTCTTGTCCATCGCTCATCCGAAGGTACAACCAGCGGTCGAATAGTGGAGACAGAGGCATACTTTGGTAAGGGCGACCCAGCTTCGAGGGCCTCGCGCAAGCGCACCAAGTTAAATGAGCTTATGTGGTGGAAAGGTGGTCTAGCATTTGTCTACATGGTTCATAACAACTGGATGTTCAACGTTACAGCTGATCGCGAAGAGACTCCTAGTGCTGTCCTAATGCGTGCACTTGAACCATTGAAAGGGAAAGAGCTGATGAAGCGCAGGAGAGCCGTCGATGACCTGAGATTGTTAACTGCCGGACCGGGGAGACTCAGCCAAGCCATGGGTATAAGTTATATTCAGCACAAAACCGATCTTACCAAGTCGCATGTGTTGACAATCCTGGAGCCTGCTTTAAAGAATATCGAGATATCCACATCTCACCGCATCGGGGTTTCCAAGGACCTCAGGAAAAAGTTAAGATTTTTAATCAATGGGAACCCTTTCGTGTCAAGGCGCGCATAATTTGGTAGCTTTATTATTAATTTTGTGAGTGTTTTTAAAGTGTTTTGTCCAATCCATAAACCCATTTTTGGTTCTGTCCAACGCGTAAACCATAAATTTTAAAACAACAATTTTTAATTGATACAATGAAAAGTAGAGCTCGCGTCTACATAAGCGGTCGCGTCCAAGGAGTATTTTTCAGATTGAGTACTCAGGAGCTGGCTCTGCGTCTGATGGTTGGCGGGTGGGCTAGAAACAACGGTGATCGGATGGTGGAAGCGGTGTTTGAGGGGGAGCGAGATAAGGTCGAGGAGATGATAAAATTTTGCCATCGTGGTCCAATCGGAGCTAGGGTAAATGATGTCGATGTGGAGTGGCAGGATTATAAAGGAGAATTCACTAATTTCGAGATAAGACACAGGTGGATATCATGAGCGTTCGCCCGATTTCCGAAATCATGGCTGAGATGCTGAGCAGTTACAAGCGCCGTCCCAAGTTAAGAGAAAAATGGCGGGTCTTGGCTGGCTTGGACGAACATGGCTATAGCGATTTCTTTGTTTATGGTCCGGGGGTCGGAATCTGGCAGATTAAAGGTGAGCTCAAGAATCCATACGAGCTTGTGGGTGCCGGGTCTAGGGTGGTTCCTAGAAAAGTCGACGATGAGATAATAAGTGTTCTAGAACAGGGTGCGCCAATGCCATTCGGAATGATATCCCCACATCCGAAGGTGAAGAATCGTGCCATCGTTACTTCTGGGGTGGGTCGTTATCAAGAATCTACAGAAGAGCTCAAGTCAATGCTACCAGGCAAACATCACAAATCAGAGCGAGAGCTGAGACAAAAGCTGGATGAGCTTCGAATGAAGTTCGGAATCGATGCTGCATATCGTTAGTAATATTTTTGTCTTAGTAGAGTGTGGACTTGATATCGACATAACTCATATGCTATAGACTATAGTAACGCCATAGAAATAATATTGTCGCAATGCATTTGGTATTGGTGTTATTCTTGGAGAAACTGAAGGTCTTCGATTTGTTGGCTAGACCTATCCGCAAGTTGCTGGCCGAACGAGGCTTCAGCGAGCCTACTCAGCCCCAGCAGAAGTCCATTTCCCATATCATGGATGGAAAAAACGTCCTGTTAATCTCTCCAGCTGGGACGGGTAAGACGGAGGCGGCATTCCTACCCGCGCTCCATAAGCTACTCCTGAGCCACACCAGAGAGCCCGGTATAAAGATAATTTATATAACCCCACTCCGGGCGCTGAATCGTGATATGCTCGACCGCTTGGCGTGGTGGTGTCGGGCTCTAGACCTCAAAGTTTCCGTCAGGCACGGTGACACGGCGACAAGGGAGAGGAGGACCCAAGCTATCGTTCCCCCCGATGTTATGATAACTACTCCGGAAACTCTCCAAATACTTCTGCTCGGCAGGAAGCTCAGTCAGTACCTCCGCAGTGTACAAACGGTCATCGTGGACGAAGTTCATGAGCTGGCTGACAACAAACGAGGGGCACAGCTTGCCATAACCCTGGAAAGGATGAGAAAGATCAAGGGCGACGAATTTCAGATGATCGGTCTTTCGGCGACCATAGGTTCTCCAGAAGAGGTGGCGAGGTTCTTGGCAGGCGTGGGCAGAAGATGCGAAATAGTGGACGTCAGCGTGGCAAAAGAGGTCAAGATAGATGTCGTCTATCCCAAAGCCGGAAGGCGGGACGAGATGCTCGCCTCCAAACTCTACACCCATCCTCCGGTTGCTGCCCGAATGCGAGCCATGCGTAAGCTCATCGAAGGCCACGGTTCCACACTTATCTTCACTAATACCCGCCCGACTGCGGAGATATTGGCCAGTCGCTTCAGGCTTTGGGACATAGAGTTTCCCGTTAGCGTTCACCATGGTTCCCTCTCCGCTTCCAGCAGGTTGCGTGCGGAGAAGGGGCTCAAACAGGGAGAGCTCAAGGGTTTGATATGTACCTCTTCCATGGAACTAGGTCTGGATGTTGGAGGTGTAGACTTGGTAATTCAGTATAACTCTCCCCGACAAGCAACAAGATTATTGCAGCGGGTGGGTAGGAGCGGGCATAGAATAGGGGAGGTATCCGTCGGCGCTATAGTTGTCCAGGACTCTGACGACGCCCTCGAGTCCATAGTAATAGCCGCTCGCTCACACCAGCATAAGCTCGAGCCGGTCAAAGTACCCGACAAGCCATTAGACGTGTTGCTCCACTCTCTCGTCTCGTTACTTGCTGTGCAGAGACGGGGCTCCATCGATGATATATATAATATATTCAAGCATGCATACCCGTTCAGAGATCTGAGTAAGGATGATCTGCTCTCAGTACTGAGGTTCGCCCAAAGCCTTGAGAGGCGGTTGGTTTGGGTTTCTGAGGATGGAAAAGAATTCTCACGCCCCAGATCAACGAAGAGGGTCTTCGACTACTACTTTAGCAACCTTTCCATGATACCGGTGGTGAAACAGTATCTAGTTGTGGACGATGCACACGATCGACCGGTAGGTATCTTGGACGAGTCTTTTGTGGCGGAGTACGGCGAGCCTGGGGTAAAGTTCGTGATAGGTGGAGAGATATGGAAAATCCTACAGGTGTTCAAGAATAAGGTATTCGTGAAATCGGACAAGGATCCTGTTGGGGCGATACCTACCTGGATAGGGGAGGAGATCCCGGTGCCATATTCGGTGGCTCAGGAGGTAGGGAGATTCAGGGGGGAGTTCGAGGAACTTACCCGGTTGGGAAAAAAGTACGGAGATATCGCGGCTGGACTTGTAAGGAATTCAAGTAATTCACCGAAGATGATTAAAATCGCCTTGGTCGACGTTCATGAACAGATGAAATTGAGCTTGCCTCTTCCCACTCATTCCTGCATAACCGTGGAAAAAGTGAAAGGTCTTTGCATAGTCAACGCCTGCTTCGGAACTTTGGTTAACCGAACGCTCGCTCGACTGCTCGCCTATAAGGCATCGGCGGAAGTTGGAGAGGCAACCTCTACCTCCACCGACCCCTATAGGATACTTTTGCGCTCAAAGATTCTAGATCCAGATGACATATTGGGCATCCTAAAAGGAAAACTGAGTGTGGACCTCCAGCGCGATTTACGGAAGATAATCGAGGACAGCCGGTTCTTCAGGTGGCGCTTGGCTCAAGTGGCGCGTAGGATGGGGGTGCTAGATCGCGATGCCGACGTAACTACTTCGGTACTGGACAAGCTCGCGCGAGCTTTGAAGAGGACTCCGGCATTCGAGGAAACCTTCAAGGAGGTCGTGCGAAAGGACCTAGATTTAAAACGTACCTTAATGGTACTCGAGCAAATCCGCTCCGGGATGGTGGAGGTCATATCTCTGGGCAAACGGCGTGAGCCTACTCCTATTTCCAGCCTTGCTTGGAGGCAGCGATATTTATCACTTGAGCCTGTCATGCCAGAGAGGCTGAGGCTCTTGGCGATAGCATCTGTCAAAGCGCGCCTACTTAGCGAGGTTCGTACCTTTACATGCATTGATTGTAGGCGTCATGTCGAGGAACTTCGGTTAAATCAGCTCAATGAACTCCCTAAGTGTCCTCTTTGCGGGTCTAAAAGAATAGGGATGGCCGAAGAGTCTGAGGTGGAGGTACAACGAGTAATCGCACTTGCTAAGAGGGGAATAAAAGTCGGGCTCTGGAAGAATATGCTAGAAAACTCGAAGCTGATAGCCCAGCACGGCAAGACAGCAGGCCTGGCATTGGCAGGTAAAGGGTTGACTCCGTCTGCGGTGAGGGATATGCTGTCGAAGGAGCCGAGATTTTCGAATAAATTACTCGAACTCTTGCTCAAGAAAGAGAGAGAGGCATTATTCAAAAGATTCCAGTGGGGATGATGTAATATCAGTTGTTATTGATTATTTTTTCCTAGTCCTTCTTTTTCTCTTGGATTCTTTGTGGGCTACCATGATTCCCCAAACTATCCAAATTGGAGCGAGAATTGCAGCCATCACTAGTACCGAAATTAGAAGTATGGCTATGGTCTTGTAAAATACGTAGTCCTGAGCGTAAAAAAATAGGAATACTATTACGAAGATTACCCAACCAATGGCAACCACGGCTGAAACTGCAGAACGCCAAGCCAGTCCGGGTACTATTTCACTTTTAGAGTATTCCCTTGCCATAAATTCATACCTAAGATTTACAGATATAATTTATTCTACTTTATCGTGACTTTTTTACATTTAATGGGCTTTGATATCGGAGCGGTGATTTCCAGCGTTCCTCCCACATCGTAATAATTTGTCCTAATCTTGTTCAAGTTCACAGGATGCTCTAGGGTGTGGCATCCATTGAAAACGGCTTCTCTTCTTGAGCCCTCTACACAAAAACCATTCTTGGTGAAATTTAGTTTTATGTTTTCCTTCTTAACTCCGGGAAGCTTGACGTGAATCTCGTACTTTTTGTCTTGGTGTCTGTGAACGTGAACTTCTGGAGCAAGTATACTTTTTTTCGCCATTCATTACACCCCAAAAAAAATAGGAAATTTGTCTTAATAAATTTATCCCAAGTGATTTCAGTTAGAAAAATGGCAATGCAAAAATTGTAATATGGACATCGATTTCATATGGCTAACCTAAGTCGTCTATATCTTTTCTTGGGTTAGCTGTATATATCAGGTCTTTTTCTGCCAGATATAAGTTTTTTTATTTCCTTGTCGCTTCTGAGTTTAGAAACGTTCAGCTGATTTAAATGTGTAAAAGTACGGCTGTCCCTGCGTAATTTTGGAAGAACACGTTTCGCTGGAAAACCCAACTGGAGAACGTCTTGGATTCTAATGTGGGAAGGTACTCCCAATAGTATCCTGAGCTTCCTATGGGAAAAAATTCCTACCGTTCCCCAGCCAACACCTAGGTCCAGTGCTCTCGCAGCTAGTATTATATTTTGAATCACCAATCCAATGCTCACGTTCAATGTCCGTTCTCTATAACCGGATTGGGGATAAGCTTTTTTGAAACGGGTGTCGGCGCAGACTGCGATCAAAATCGGAGGAACGGTAAATCTATTGTACAGCTCCTCATTTTTACCGTATGGAAATTCTTTGTCCTCCCCCATCGCCTTTTTTTGGGCGTCCGTGAAAATTTTTGCAATTTTCTCTTTAACTTCCATATCTTTGATGATGATAAAATCCCAAGGTTGGGTGTTGGCTCCCGAGGGTGCCCATCTAGCGGCACGAAGAATTTTTTTGAGGTATTTCTCAGGAACGGGATTCGAGCTAAAATCTCTGATGCTCCCCTGGCTACTTCCGAGATTGATTAAATCGTAGATTTTCATGAAAAAACATCATTTTTTCAGCTTATCTTGGTTTCTGGTTGGATAGTGATTCTATAATCTGGACGTATGGAAACTAGCTCTTGCAGGCAATCGGTTTCTCTTGAATCTTGATTTCATTTTTTGGGGCTTGAGATCTCTACGATTATATAGTCAAGAAGTGATGGAACTAGCCCAATTGCTTTTTTATGGTTTGCATTTTTCGCAAACGCAAACTACATCGAGATAATAAATATTTTTATACTGTCCCATGGACGACACCCCAAGATAACGAGTGCAGTTGAAGCAAACTGGTGCATCACAGTATCTACATTTGCGCCATTTTTCTCCAAGCTCCTTCGTGTGAAGCTTTCTCTCACAGCTAGAACATTTCTCCATTTACACACGCCGCCTCAAAAATCTAGAGGGAACTCGGATATTACTAGTACCAAATCCGATGCTGTAAATATCCCCTTTATTCTCCCTTTTGAAGTTACTATTAGACGCCTAATATTCAATTCGGACATGATCCGCGCGCATTCACTGACGTTATAATTTTCGTCCACAGTTACCAGAGGTTTAGCAGTAAATTTTTTTATCAAGGCAGTTTTCGTGTCCAAGCCCTTTGCCAGAATCTTCGTGAGCAAGTCTCGTTCAGTAAATATTCCGTAAGGTCTATTTTTGAGAGTTACGATTACGCTACCGATATGCCTTTTACCCATAAGTTTGCAGGCGTCTATTACCTTTTTCTCACCGTCTATCGAGACTAATTTCTTATTCATCACATCTTTAATTTTCATGATTTTAGATTTGCATATAAAACATATAAACGCATCTTTTCTTATTTGTTCCTCATAAACAATGACTCCATCTTCCCGCTCTATTCCTCTCCACTCTCTTCTTCGCTTGGTTTCTCTTTACCCAGAAGAAGTCCCAGCAGTGTCTTTTGGTCTATCTCGGCCCTTGCACGCCAACCAATATAGATTAGACCTTGATCGTCTTCGGATAAATATCCTCGGCGGATGAATCGGTCGATGGTGGATTCCACACGCCATCGCGGAAACTTCTCCTGTAACATCCGCTCGACTTCATTTAGTGCCGCTTTCCCTTGCTTCGAGAGTATGTGGGCCATGGCGACAGTTAGCATCCCCATGTCGTCTATTCGCCACCCGAAGGTTCGGGCTTCATAGAGCTTAGGATGGCCTCGGAGAGTGATGAAATAACGATCGGACTCGTAGTTCTCTTCCCCTTCGCTGACCAGCTTGATCTTTAGTCCCAGCTTTTCCAGCTCGTCGTCAAGCATCTTTATGATCTGCACGTAATCTCTGCCCAGTGCCTTCTTCAACTCCCATGCTTTGGCTCCCGGCTGCATGTGATGTCTGAACAGAAGAAGCTGCGTGGCCCGCATCAGCTTCTCCCGAAACTCTGCGATCCCAATGTGCTCAGCCACGCTTTTTCCTCCTCTTTAGCCAATCATCTCGCGTGATAGATATAGGGACGGAAGATGTGACCAGGTGTTCCAGCCCATGGGGCTTAGGTAGAGTTATCAAGTAGATTTTCTCCTCCAATGGCTTCATCTCTAATGTAGCATAGCCGTAGCTCACCAGAAAGCTGACTAGCCAAGCTCGGATCACGGTTTCTTTGTAACTTTTCGTTTGTATGAATTCCCAGTAATTGATATGACCTAGTTTACCAGCTGCGGTCTCAAGTTCCCGCCAGGTTCGGTCAAGACGAGCAGTTAGATTCTCTTTGGTAAGGATCCCACTGCTGACGAGTTCTCGGCGGGCTATCTCTCCAGTTATGACTTCTGTCACTTCAAGCCCTCTCGAACGTTCGTCCAAGCTGGGGAGGTTCTTCCAGTATTCGAGACCCGCACTAATTCCGGACGGCGACAGGCTCTCTAAGTCAATTATTGGATGCCAGGATCTGACTAGCACTTCTGCCAGATCCTTAGTGGGAAGGGCGTATAGTTTGAGCATGATCAGAAGAGGATCTAAGTAGAGCATCGATGATTTGTGTTTTATCCACTCACCCTGCTGGGAGATAACATCGGCTAGACCGAGGACTGACTGGACATCAAGATATAACTCGTCATTGTTCTTTAGCTTGGGTAGGAGTTCTCGGAGTCTATCGAAAAATTCCTTAATCTCCACGTCGAATGGATCCAGCCCTTTATTACGCACGGTATCGCAGAGGTCGACTATGCGTAGCATCAGCTCTTGGCGCTCGCCCGGCATTAGGTTGCCACCTTAACTCTGGATGAACCCGCGATGTTCTGCACTGTTATCACGTTTGGCACGCCCTCCACGTCCACAAGTTGTCCTGGGGTGATGACTATGTACTGTGCTGTTTCGTCCTGCATCGAGTCAAGTATCTCACGCATCATTTGCTCTCGGTTCTTAGGATCCATGTGTATTTCAAACTCGTCAATGGCTCGGAATGGAGACGTTATTCGTTGCTGGAGAGCTAGCAGGAAGCTCATGATTGCTGTCGTCCGTTCCCCTCCGCTTTGTGTGTGAGGATCAAGCACCTGAGGCTCCGCTCCCTTGAAGCCGACCAACAGCTCGATTCCAGCCTCTTCGATATCATCTGGGTTATCTAGGTGTGCATCCCCTGTCGCGTTTACTCGCTTCAGGATCTCAATATACTTGACCCTGACCTCCTTCAGCATCTTGTTCGTCTCGTTCTTCCATCTGTGCTTTCGGAGGTCTAGTTCCTCGAGGGCTCGCTTTCTGTTGGCGGCAACAACTTCTGCTTTGGCCTGCAGCTCCTTCAGAGTATTCTCATAACTCATATACATTCGCTCTACGTCGGAAGAAACGTCCGCGAGGCTCGCGAGATGTACGTTGGTGATCTTCAGATCGTCCAATACTTCTTGCGGTCTCCTTTTAGTCTCGACGCGCGGCCCGACTTCATTAGCTTCCCCTTCGAACTTATCCAGTTCACGTTTTGACCTTCTAAGCTCGGACTGGATCTCTGAGATGTCCTTCTCCAGGAGTTCACGCTTGAGCCCTAGGATAGCACCCTTTACTCGAGCATTCACGTAGAAATCTCTTGTTTGTTCGTTTTCCTTTTTGGTGGCAACGAGATTCGACTTGGGTTTCTTTAACCTCCCTTCAGCATTCAAGACCAATTCATCCGTCCGCTCAATGTCGGACTTCAGCTTTTCGACGAGATCGCCTAACCCCGTCTTGGAAAAAGATTGTAGCGATCTTTTGAGTTCAATTAGCAGCTTGGCACACGCCTCCGCTTCCGCGTGGGCGCGCTCTCGCTCTATGATCCTTTGGTAAGTAGCATCAATTTCGAACTCTAACTCCTTTATCCTTTTTTCGAGAGCTTGCTTACTTCTAGAGTTCTTCGCGAAATCGTCCTTAATCTCCTTGAGTTCGCTCTCCACTTCTTCCAACTTCTGTTGAAGGTTCTCAACAGATTCTCTCTGTCTGAAAAATTTTGCCCAGACATGCTCGATCTCCAGCGATAGCTTTTTTTCCCCGAACTCCTGCTTCCGCTTAAAACGCTGGTACTCACCTTCCCAGTATCGGAGGGTCTCATGTGCTTTCTCCAGCAAGCTCCCGATGGACTCCTCCTCGCTGAGGCTGTGGGATAGCTTTTCTCTTGCTTCTAGTATCATATCTCTGTAGTCCTTGAGTCCAACAACCTCTTCAACCACTTTCAGCCTTTCCTGGGAATCTATCGCACCAAACACCTCGATCATGCTCTGGTGCATGATGATTAGCATGTTATCCGGATTTATGGAAAGCCTCCTGAGCAAGTGCATTACTTCACCTTTAGTACATGTCCTAGAGTTCACCTCATGCCAGTAGTTACCCTTCCTGCTGAGGTATCTCGAGATAACAATTGAATCCGAGTTCACGCTGGCGATTGACCGCTTGCCATTATGGGGCGAGTTGTCGAAGACCACGCTGACGCGACCGAGTTCCTTTCCCCGGCGTATCAATTCTCCAAGCTTGCGAGAGCGCTCCGTGTAGGTCTGTCCTAAGGCCACGGCCAGTCCCAGCAGTACGGAGGACTTACCGGAGCCATTTGGCCCGCAAACTAAGTTCAACCCAGGCATTAGCGGTATTCTGGAGTATTCGTGGCTCATGAAGTTCTCCAGTATTATTTCGCGGACTAATGCAGTCGTAGGCATAGATACCAGTTTAAATTTTGTAATTCTTAATTAAAACGTCGATTGGGTTTAAACTTTGGGGTATAGATATGGTCCAGGTAGCGAAAATTTTCGAACTTAAGGAAAATATTGAGTTGCCGCTGGTTGCATCTAAGTTGAAGAACTTCAGTGAAGAGGAACCCTATGTTTCTGGGGGCGAGACCAAGAAGCTGACCACAGAAATCTTGGACCTGAAAATGGAGCGTGACTCGCTTTCGGGGATCTTCAGCAAGGACTACGTGTTGAGTCGCTACTACAAGCGTGGGCTTGTGGAAACTCTGGTCACCGAAGAGACGCCTTTTTGGATAAGGCACAACGGGGAAAGGATCTTCCTGATGGTCCTCGCACCGTCGAAACCCCGTGGAGTCAAGAAGCTGCTCACCAATCATGTGGCCAACAGGCTCAGCGAAATCCTGTTCATAAAGACGGGCGCTATAGTGGAGACCAAGATTACCCATGAGACATTAAAGGAGCTCCATGAATTCAACCCACACGCCACCAAGCTGATTTGGTTCGATAACGTTGACATCCCGAACGTGGGGAAGCTAGCCTTGGCCGGATCGGGTCTGGCCGACACCAAGCTCTATCGTGATTACTTGGAGCATGGCAAGATTTGGTACGCCGTGTTTGCGATACAAAAGCGCCAGTTGACTGTTGGAATTACCAGAAACTGTGTAGTTACGTTGTTTAGTAGGGCAGAGCAAAAAGAATTTGTGGACTATATAATGGCAGATATGTTGCCCCTAATTTCATGAGTTGAAACCACTGGAGGACAATATTGTAATCGAAAAAACCTGGACACGTGGTATTTTATGCCCTAGGTCTACAGCTCATCCTGAGGAATTGGGGTTCAGGTACCTGATTACCACAGGAGTCATAACCGAGGTATGCGTAAACTTAACAGTCAGGCAAGCAAGATATCGGGGCTACGAATGCGTTGTACCCGCTGATTGCGTTGCCTCCTACTTAACTGAATTTCATAAAATTGTACTTGGGATAATTAAAACTGGAGGCGGCTTATTCAGTAGAGTTGACACTTCAGAAAGCTTCATCAAAGCAATTCTGGTGAAGTGAGATATCGATTGAGAATCATCTCTAGATCGTCCTGATGTTATCTTAAACATGAACGCTCAACGGTTTTTTTCGTAATTCTATCTTAAACCCAAAACCATGTCAGATCAGTTTTACCGTTTTCTAAGAAACGATACCAACCAAAGAAAGAAAATTATCGAGAGGAATGGTGAAAAGCTTATCACTGAGGTTCCCCCAGATGGTGTTGATACACCTGCCCTGTTATCGTCAAAAATGGCTTCATCGGTCACTTCATAGGCCGCTAGGTCGGAGCGTATATATTCGGTAGGCGTCCACCCGAGAGAGTTGGTTCTCCCTGTGGCTTCAGCCCAAATCCATCCGTCAGTGTCATTGAAATTCCAGAAGGTGTTGGCCTTCGGATAATCAGGTAAGCGAACGACCGCCGCCGCATGACTTGGAGCCAGTACGATAGCTGATCTAAAACCAGACGCATGAAACATCACTGCAAGCAAGATCGCGTCATCTTCGCAATCACCATTCGCAGCTCCATGGCTTTCGATTTCTTCAGCCAACTCATCAGCATTTTGGGCAAACTCTTCCACACCGAAATGATCTAAGTCAGAGGTGTAGGCAACGTGATCTCTAACGTATAAGAAAATCTGTTCGGCGAGTTGGTTTCGCTCTGAATATTGCTCGGCCATCTGGTGTCCAATCTGCCAGGCCTTATCCTTTAACTCTCCTAAGCTCTCGAAAACTATCGCTGGGCGGAAGGAAGTTTCGTCCACTTGGAAGAAACCGTCATTTTCCCAGGAACGTGTTCGGCAGAGGCCCCAACTGTCAAATATCGCCCCATCCCTATCACTGAGTGTTCCAGGTGCCCCACGACTAAGTGGTACTAGCGCTAAAGCTAGGATCATCGCTGGGAGCACGATAACTATCTTCCTCACTCTAACACCTAGAGCGGGGTAGTGAGCGCTGCGGTCGTAATTAGACCTAGAAACACGAAGTAGCCAAAGACGTAAAATCCCGTTCCAATTGGGCTTTTGTGGAGACTTTGAAACGGAATGTGGGGCGTCAGCTTGTCGAGCAGGCGGAACATCCCGACGCTTACAAGCAGACTGACGACAAATGCGATTGCGAGTAAGCCCAGCCTCCGCACATCCACCAAGCTCTCGATGACCGAGGTCCCCACAGCAGTTGGCATTGTTAAAGCGCCGTAAGCTACTAGCCCCAGATATATAAGAAAGCCAGATACGAACAAACCTACAGCTCGCGGATCTTTACCGACCAGCTCTCGTTCATGAATTTTTGGGTTTAGGGCATCTAGCGCCCGTATTCCTAACCATCCGAGAAAAAAGGCTATTAACATGAAAAAGACGACTTTAGCGACCCAAAATGCCACGAGTTCCCAGAATCCAATTGCGGGTCCTAATGCCAATTCTTCACCAACCATATTGAGCTGAGAAACAATAAAAGCGTGTCAGCATTATCAACCTAAGCCACAATGCAAGCTTGTCACGAATCATAACTCAAGAAACCTAGTAAGACTATAATTGTAATTTTGCATCACGGTGGTCCTGGGGTGGTATTATACGGATTTTGGTTCAGAGAGATTGAAATAAATCTACGAGATGGCATAGTTGGGGGGTCTTAGCCTTACTTAGAACTGGTAATAATTTGACGATTTCAATATGCCTGAAATATATGGCACTGGATTAAATTTTCTGGCATTTGGGACAGTAATAACTGCTGCGATTTCTAATCTTTACCCTTTGAAGGGTAGCCTTACATCTTGGGCATGGCTCGCCGCCGCGATGGGCTACACGAAAAAATAAATGGGCGGTTCCTAATTCTCCGCTAGGACGTTTGTAAGTACTAATGCTGGCCCCCTTGCTACCAATAGCTTTGGTTAGTGTCTCGCGAATTGTCTTATGGAGGGCATTTATTTCACGTGGTGAAAGGCTCCCGGCATCACGCATCGGATGAATCTTGGCGGAGAATAAGGACTCATCGGCGTACATATTGCCGATTCCAGCGATAACGGTCTGGTCGAGAAGCACCGCCTTTATAGACGCCTTACGTCTTGATAGTAACTTTGCTAATGCGTTCGGGGTAAAATCGTCCGATAGTGGTTCCACACCGAGTTTACCGATAACATCTTGCTTATTTTTCACTAAATACATGGTCCCGAACCTGCGAGTGTCGGTGAAAACGAGATTGCTGTTGTCATTAAACTCAAAAATGATTCTGGTGTATTTCTCAGGATTTTTTGGATTTAGCAATAGAGCACCGGTCATGCGGAGGTGGATAATAAACGTGACGTTTCTCGAGAGATGAAACAGGAGATATTTGCCAGAGCGACTAACTTTTTTAATTCTCTGACCTATAAGTTGCAAGCGGAATTCCGCGAGCGATGGGCGACGCAGTGGTCTGTCATCGTAGATTTTCACATCATAAAATCGTTTACCTACTATGCAAGCCGAAAGCTCGTTTTTTATCGTTTCTACTTCTGGCAGTTCGGGCATTTCAACCAAACTGTAAATTAACTTCATTGAATTAATCATTGCTACATGCGGGCGAAGAAGTAAATGAAAAATAACCAGAAGCAAGTTATGCGCATACATGGACATAAGAAGCCCGTTAATGTGTATTTTCCGTGAAATTTAGTGAGTATAGTAAAAGAACCAGGATTGAATTTATCTCGTATTTTGCAAATGTAATTGAAAAAGTATCTTAATGGTCAAGATATGGTGCGGCCGGCGGGATTCGAACCCGCGCTTCAGGCTTGGAGGGCCTGAGTCCTTTGGCGGAGAAATCCTTAGCCAGACTGGACCACGGCCGCAACATTTGACATTAAATCTAGGCTTATTAAGTTTCTATGTTGCAAGGGATGCTAGTATCGCCGCGATGGCTCCAGACAGGATGAACAACAGAATGATTATCAACGCCGCGAGCGATTTGATTCTCTGCTTCATGGTTATCAGTCCCCCAAATAACTAAATCGAAACACTAATTTAAATACCAAGTATGAAGGTTTTTAATCACCAAGCTTGAAAAATGAATGGTATTGATATGGCGTGGGGATTGCAAAACAGGCTGGCTCAACTGATTCAGCGCGACGGTAGGGCCATGTTTTTACCTGTCGATCATGGATATTTCCAGGGACCGACGAGGAAGTTGGAGGACCCTGGAAAGACCATTGAGCCCATCTTACCCTACGCGGACGCCATAATGTTGACCAGAGGGATACTACGTAATAGGGTTAATCCCGCCATCACGAAACCCATCATACTACGGGTCTCGGGCGGCACCAGCATGGCCAGGAAAGAGGAGCTTGACCACGAAGGCATTACTACCTCCATTAGGGAGTCTCTACGCCTCAACGCTAGCGCGGTATCCATGTCAATTTTCGTGGGCAGCGAACGCGAGCATCAATCCCTGCTTAACCTCTCCAACTTGGTTAACGAGTGCGAGGAGTACGGAGTCCCCACGATGGCCGTGACAGCTGTCGGAACAGAGATGGGAAAGCGCGATGCCAGATATCTGGCCCTATCCAGCAGAATTGCGGCCGAGATGGGTGCACGCGTGGTCAAGACCTACTATTGCGAAGATGGGTTTGACAAAGTCGTCCGGGGTTGCCCTGTGCCCATAGTTATCGCCGGCGGGCCCAAGGTCGATTCGGAGATTGAGGTCTTCAACTGGATTCATGACGCTATTCAGAAGGGAGCGATAGGCGTGAACTTGGGCAGGAACATCTGGCAGCACGATCATCCGGTGGCCATGGCTAAGGCGGTGCGTTCGATCATCCACAAAAACGCCGTCCCGAAGGAAGCGCAACAGCTATTCGACGAGGTCAAGGTAGGGGTTACTTAGACTAGTTAAGTTTTCATGATTTTTGTTTAACCGTGGATGATAATAAAATGTGGGACATAAAGTCTCCGAGCTAAGGTGGAAATATGGTTGCTTGTGATGTTTGTGGTAAAGATGTTTTCCTACCCTATAGATGCAGGTACTGTGGTAAGACTTTTTGCTCCGATCACAGGCTTCCCGAAAATCACTCCTGCGAGAAAATAACCGAGGGTAAGCTCGATGAACAGGTTTGGGACTATGGAAGCGTTTATACAGACCGAGAATCGGAACCGCCCTCGCGTCCAATGAAAGTGCGATACGATATCAAGCTGTTCGACCAGCGTAGGAGATCAAGCAGGTCTAGAAACCACTTTCCATTTGGAGTTAGCATATTCATCTTGATTGTGATTTCTCTGGTGTTCATCGCCCAGATGATTGCCGAATGGATTTTCGGTCCTGCGTACTTCATCCCCGGGAGTTATGACACTTTTCTCTACTATCTGGCACCTTCTCGAGCCACCATCATCGAAAGGCCTTGGACGATCATAACATCTATATTCGCGCACGGAGGATTTTTTCACATATTCATCAATGGTATAGTCTTTCTCTCATTTGGCCCGTTGCTAGAGGCGAGGATAGGCAGAAAAAAATTCCTCTACCTTTTCTTTGGAGCTGGGATCTTTGGTGGTATTGCACAGCTTATGTTCACCCCACCTCAAGTTGTTTTGTTAGGGGCAAGCGGAGCTATTCTGGGGGTACTCGGGACCATGACGGTGTTGAATCCGCGGGCTCCAGTCCTGCTTTTATTCATCCCGGTACGGTTGTGGATGGCTACTTTGGCGTTCGGAATCCTTTCGGCCGTCATGGCGTTCGCGGTGCCAGGGGGTTACATAGCTCACATGGCTCACTTCGCCGGTTTGACAGTCGGCCTGATTTTCGGATACAAGCTTCGAGTGGATGAGAGGAGATCTCGACGCTATCAAAGGAGGTCGTCTTTGCGGCCGTGGTTCGAAAGGAGAGGTTAGTTGGGGAACATGCGGGCTGCCGTATATTACAATAATCAGGATGTGAGGGTAGAGAAGTTGCCCAGGCCTGAGGTAGGGCCCGGGGAATTTTTGATGAAGGTTATTGCATCAGGGATATGTGGTAGCGATGTAATGGAATGGTACCGCATAAAAAAAGCACCTCGAGTTTTAGGTCACGAGGTATCTGGGATTATCGAGAAGGTCGGGGAGGGGGTAAGGGGCCGCAAAATTGGTGACAGGGTTTTTGTCTCCCATCATGTCCCGTGCGGAACCTGTCGCTATTGTAGTCGCGGTCATGAGACTGCATGTGAGATGTTACATGTGACCAATTACGATCCTGGAGGCTTCGCTGAATACGTTCGAGTGCCGAAGGTAAACGTGGAGCGTGGAGTTTATTATCTGCCTAAAGACATCTCCTTAGAGGAGGGGACATTCATAGAGCCCTTAGGGTGCGTGGTTAGAGGGCAGAGGTTGGCGGAGGTTGGTAATGGGGACACTGTTCTCGTTATTGGTAGCGGCCTATCCGGATTGCTCCATATACAACTTTCCAGGTTGAAAGGTGCGGAACGGTTAATCGCCACTGATATCAATGAATATCGTCTAAAAGCTGCCAGAAGCTTTGGAGCTCATGAGGTGGTTCACGCTGAAGAGAATGCACCTGAAAAATTGCGGCAACTCAACGATGGAAGACTGGCCGACAAGGTGATAGTTTGCACGGGATCCCCCGCCGCTAGTAGGCAAGCACTGCAATGCGTAGATAGAGGCGGTGCAATTCTGTTTTTCGCGGTACCTGATTCCGGAATCTCTGTACCGATACAATTTTCCGACTTCTGGCGCAATGAGATAAAAATGATGACGTCTTACGGAGCAGCCCCTAAAGACCTCGGAGAATCTTTGAAACTACTAACAGAGAAAAAGATTAATGTTATCGACATGATAACCCACCGATTAAGTTTATGCGAGGTGGGCATGGGTTTTAAACTAGTTGCCGAGGCCGGTAACTCTCTAAAGGTAATCATCGAGCCACAGAGATAATTCTCCATCTTGGCTTTGTTCGGTGTTTATTATATCTTCTACAACAAGGTGATACATCCCAAAGTTATCTCCCAGTTGTTTTATAATGTCCAGCATATGGAAGCCATCAACATTTATCCAAGTTACGGTTGGTTTGTCCTTAAAGGGTAAGCATTCCTCTACCCTTTTTTCTGCTTTTCATGAAATTTATCCCTGCCGTAGTCAATAATTGTAATTTTTACCTCTCCGGTTTTTTCCTTCCCCAAAAATACGGGGGCACCAGATGGAAGACCTAGTGTTTTTGAAACCATCTTAAAAATCATGAGCATCGCAATTTCCACAACTCAATAATTAACGTCGAGTATTAACGTATCTGTTGAAGATGCGTAGTGGCATGATTTATGAATTTAAACGTTGCTAAAATATTATTAACTCCGGGTTTATTACTATATTATGAGATTATGCCAGTCCAGCTGGTTAAGAAGAATGGTAAGGCCGAGCCCTTTCACCGTCAGAAGATAGTTGATGCATGTAAGGCCATCGGAGCTCCTGCAGACGTGGCAGCGAATATAGCAGACGAGACCGAAAAGATCGCGCGCGACCAGATGTCCACGAGCGAAGTTAGACAACTGGTTTTGGATAGGCTTAGTAAACTAAAACAAGACTGGGTAAATAACTGGTTGAAGCACGAGCAAACAAAGGGTAAGAAATAATTTTCCTCCGCTCGACGTTTCATGCTATCTGGCGCATGGTAATTATGGGTATATTTTTCACTCGCGTGAAGATCAGGAGCATAAGCTTTCGATGGAGATAAATCAAGCGGTCTATACCATACCAATTTTATCTTATGAGCGTGTAGTTTTTTCAATAAAAAGTTGCAATTTATCGCTCCAAAGATGGTAATATGAAAATAAAATATGCTATAGAAACCCATAATGTGACACGGAAGTTTGGAAATCTGTCAGCGGTGAACCGTGTCAATGTTAAGATAAAGGACGGTGAACTTTTCGGTCTTATCGGCCCCAATGGTGCGGGCAAGACCACCTTCATCCATATGCTCTGCACTATTTTGTCTCCAACCTATGGGACTGCCAAGGTGTGGGGCATAGACGTGAAAAAAAACCCGGATGAAATCCGGAAGTTGATTGGGATAGTATTCCAAGATCCCACGCTGGACAGTCGCCTTACAGGAAGGGAGAACTTGGACTTTCACGGTATGATCTACGGCATGGGGCGGGAGCATCGAGAAAGGAGGATTGGGGAAGTGCTTAAACTAGTAGAGTTGGATGTACGTGCTGACAGCTTGGTGGATACCTATTCCGGTGGGATGCGCAGGCGGTTGGAGGTGGCCCGCGGGCTGATGCATAACCCAAAAATACTATTTTTAGATGAGCCCACACTGGGGCTAGACCCACAGACGCGCAGGCATGTTTGGGAGTATATTAGATCACTCAAGGAGAAAAACATCACCATCGTGCTCACCACCCATTACATGGACGAGGCAGACTATCTCTGCGAACGTGTGGGAATAATGGACAATGGCAGGATTCTAGTAATCGGGGAGCCTGAGAAACTCAAGGACAAGTTGGAGGGCGACGCTGTTTCATTGGAGGTTACGCAGCCAGAGCGCTATGCGTCTTCGCTTCGTAAGACCGCTTATATACACAAGGTGAAGGTAGTTGGAGAAACTCTGCATCTAACCGTCAACAGAGGCGAGCGGTGCATTCCACAACTGATAAAGGTTGTGGAGAGGCGTGGGGGCAAGGTGAAGTCGGTTGGTTTGCGTGGCCCCACGCTAGAGGATGTTTTCATGCATTATACTGGGAGGAGTATTAGGGAGGAACAGACGGGTACGTTGGAGGAAAACCGCTTAAGGATGAGGGCCTGGACAAGGAGATAGTATGGGCGCTGTCTACACCATCTGGCTCAGGGACATGAAGTGGTTCATCCGATCTAAGGCTAGGGTGGTTTCCATGTTCGTCACTCCGTTCATGTGGCTTGCAATCATCGGAACGGGGTTGAGCGGGGTAGTAGGGGAAATCCCCGGATCAGGAAACTACCTGAACTTTCTGGCACCGGGCGTGGTGGGAATGGCGGTTCTTTTTACATCTACAATGACGGGGGTCTCGGTCCTATGGGACAAGCAGTTTGGCTTCATGAAAGAGATTTTGGTGGCCCCAGTTTCCAGGACCTCTGTCATGTTCGGTAAGGCGATGGGCGGGGCGACAATAGGGATGTTGCAGGGGTCCATGCTGCTGGTGGCCGCTGCACTGATAGGGGCGAAGATGCCGGGGGTAGATGGCTTCCTTCTCGCTGTGCTCTTCATGCTATTGATTTCACTCACCTTCGTCAGTATCGGGTTGGCCTTTGCTTCCAAGATAGACGACCCTATCGCTTTTCCCATTGTGATGAATTTCTTTCTCCTGCCAGTCTTTTTCCTGTCCGGGGCTATCTTCCCTTTGAACACGGCTCCGTCATGGATGCGCTTCATTGGTTATGTAAATCCCCTGACCTACGGGGTCGACGGGCTGAGGGGCTCAATCAGTGGGGCGCTTGCAGCTCGGTTTCCGATATGGCTTGACCTCGTCGTTCTGGCTCTATTCGGCTTGGCGATGGTATCGTTTGGGGGGTACCTGTTTAAGAAAATAAAAGCATAATTCGGTTTTAAAAAATGGCAAGTAATCTCGGAAAGTTGATCGTATGGTACTGAAAAGAGCCCCATGTGGTGGAGCTGTTTCATGGGTTGCACGTTCTGTTGTTGGATATAAATGCAGTAGTGGCGGAAGGCGAAAAAGCGTAGTTAGGGGGGTTCGAGGAAAAAGTGATTGAGGATGTGAAGTGAGCGTACGACATTGCGACTCTGAATGATGTCCCAATCGTCAGGTCTTACAGGGACTTCAGGGGCATTGGCACCGACCTAACCAAGAACAGGCTCGCGGTCGAATCCCTGATCCGAAGTGTTCTCGCTGGGAACCGATGTCTAAGAAACATCTTGTTGACGCTTATAACTTGGATTTAATCAAATCATATATTGCAATGGTAACTCTCGACATGGATAGATTGGACGGGGATGACCTCCTGCTTTCAGCACAGAAAGGGGAAAAAATGCTAGGTATATGCATAAGTGAACCCATTGAACTCGAAGGAAATGAGTTAGTTGTATTTTATGAAGAAAAGCTGATGGTAATTTATCCATCTCGTGATGCTGACGAGACTAAGGTAACATTGGATATGAAAAATATGCACGTGTTAATGTGCAGTGCTTATGGGATAGAGAGAGGAGTTTTAGATGAGGCTTCTAGAGTGGCGGTGGACTACGTAAATTTCTATAGTGTAGGAGGTCTTGAAAAATGATGCAGGGCGTGAAAGCGGTGATCTTCGACCTAGATGGGACCCTGATTGACTCATCGAAGGGTTTTCTGGCTGCACATCATGCGGTATCAAAAAGATTATTCAGTCACTTTAAATCTCAGGGGATCAAGATTAATGATACTGAGATCTACTCAAAGTTAGTGAAATTCGACGATATGATGAACTTAAAGAGGCTCTACGACCGCGACTCTTGGTGGTCGTTGTTCTTGGTTGATCTTAACGTTGAAACAGAATTTTCTGCTAAGATGGAAAAGGAGTTGACCTCGTTGTATTGGGACAATTTTGAGGATGGTGCAGAGTCGTACGGCGATGCAGAGTCGACATTGAATTATCTTATAAGGAAAGGATACAGGCTGGGCATGATAACGGACACTGACGGAGAGAAGGGACTCAAAAGAAATAGATTAAATCGCTTGCATTTAAAGACCTTTTTTGAAGCAGTCGTGATTAGCGGGGAGGACACTCCTCACACAAAACCGGATCCAAGTCCATTTCTTCTTGTAGCGGAGAAATTGACTGCGGACCCGAGAGAGTGTGTGATGATAGGCGATAAGCCATTTAATGATATACGTGGTGGCAATGTTTCTGGCATGCGCACTATATTGTTGAAGTCGAAAGATTGGGGCACGGAAGAGCGCTCAGATTTCACGATTTGGTCTTTATCTGAGCTTCGCCAGATTCTATGATAGTTCCTCTTTGCTAGGAACTGATATTCATCCTGTTGAGGCTCTTAATTGTATCAACCAAAAAGTTTTATTTCGCTCCGAGCCCCGTCGATTATGTGGTTGAGGTGCCGGTCCATCCAATTGAATGGCGTTATGGAAGCCGTGAGATGCGCTCTATTTTTGAGGTAGAGTCACAGCTCCAAAGTATGCTCGACGTGGAGGCAGCGCTTGCTAAGGCCTTGGCTAACGTGAGGTTTATCCCAATAGAAGACGCGTCGAAAATAGCCCGAAGCGCCTCCGTTAATAGTATCACGGTGAATCGCATACGCGAATTAGAAAAGAGTGTTCAGCACGAGACTATGGCTGTAGTTATGGCCCTGGCCGCGGCGTCTGGGAAGTCAGGAAGGTACGTACACTACGGTGCAACCAGTAACGACATCCTTGATACTGTCATGGCCCTGCAAATTCGAGATGGTTTGATAATAATTGAGCAAAATCTTCGCAAGCTTCTAAAGGTAGTGTTGAACCGAGCCGCGAAACATAAAAGCACCATCATGATCGGTCGGACACACGGTCAGCACGCGGTGCCCACTACTCTGGGGTTGAAATTTGCTATCTGGGCCAGCGAGATCGGCAGACATTTTTGCCGGTTGGAACAAATCAAGCCGCGTTTGCTCGTTGGTAAAATGAGCGGCGCCGTGGGAACCGGTGCCGCATGGGGGAGAAAGTGGCAGAAAATTCAAAATCTTGTCATGAAATATCTCAAACTTTCTCCAGCAACAGCCTCTAATCAGGTTCTGCAGCGCGATCGTCTCGCCGAACTCATAACATTTTTTGGCTTACTGGGGAGCACCTTGGACAAAATTGCTCGCGAGATAAGAAACTTACAGCGCACTGAAATTGGGGAGGTGGCGGAGCCATTCGCGAAAAAACAAGTGGGTAGTAGCACCATGCCACAAAAGTGCAATCCTATCAGGTGCGAAAAGATATGCGGCCTCGCGCGGGTGCTTCGCGGAAATGTCCAGGCCTCACTGGAAAACGTGGTGCTCGAGCACGAACGGGACCTAACGAACTCTTCATTCGAGCGTGTCGTACTGCCAGAGTCCTTCTTGCTTGTCGACGAGATGCTCAATACATCCATATTTGTTTTAGGCCAGCTTTCAGTTTTTCCGAAACAGATGATCTGTAACTTGGAGCTGACCAGAGGCCGTAATATGGCAGAGGCAATAATGATTGAACTTACTCGCAAGGGTATGGCTCGTCAGGGAGCTCACGCTCTTATTAGAAAGTGTAGTAGATTGTCCGTAGAAAATGACGAGCCGTTGGAATCAGTCCTTGCAAAAGATCCAAAAGTGGCCAAACTTATTTCTAGGGTTGAACTTAGGAAAATTATGGATCCTCATCTATATCTGGGAAACGCCTCGATTACTGTTGAGAAAGTAATCAGGGAACTTAGATCGCTCATCAAATGAAAATTCAATCGTAAAGCTCAGGGGTTGTAGCCTGCTCCACTCTCGTGGGTCCGTCCTTGTCCTTGTCCCTTTGGAATCGATATAGGTATCCGCTTACCGCGCTCTCCAGCTTCTCCTCGTGGGTTATCAGCAGGATCTGCCGCACCACCTCAGGCATGCGCTCCCTCATGACCTTGGCCAACTCCTGAATCCCGTCAGCGTCCAAATTGTGGGTCGGCTCGTCGAAGACTATCCACCTGAGCTTAGGCGCTAGCACCAATGAGAAGGAGATCCTGAGCACCAAGGCAGCATCGGTGCGCTCGCCTCCACTTGCCGCTCCCTCCACAGGGATCCAGTTTCCAGACCTGTCTTGGAGTTGCAGGACGTAGTCGCTAGGCCGATCTCCACCTTCGATGGCTAGTTGGATTCCTACGAAATCTCCGTAGGGATATATGCTTTCCCAGAGGTCTTTCATCACTAGGTTCACATCATCAACAAAATCTATCCTCATTGCTATCTGTGTCTTGCTTAAAGCCGTTTGAATTGTGTATAGAGCTTGTGCGGCATCCCTGAGGTGCTTTACTTCAGATTCATATCTAGTGATTAAGTCAACTTTCTCTTGGATGCCATCTACGAGACTTTTCTCTTTCACTATAAGCTGCTCCTTCCCGCTAAGTTCCGCGCGTAGTCTCTCTCGATCTCCCACGAGTTTCTCTAACCTTTTGCGGGCGAATTCTGATTTTGTTTCATCGTAGACCATCCTAACTTTCGAGAGCTCTTGCTGTATGCGTGTTTTTTCCCCCAGCTTCAGATTTCGATCATTTATCATAGTATCGAAATCATTACGGTCTTGTAGTTTTTGCAAGGCGGATGATAATTTAAATCGCAAATCTTCGACTTCACTCCTCTTTCTTTTGACATTGTTTTCTAATTCTTCGTTTCTTTTCTTCAAATTAGGAATCTCTTCTTTCACTATCGATAGCTGGTGTGAGATGTTAGAATGTTTTTCTTCAAGTTTTGGCAGGTTCTCCATTTCTTTCTGAAAGAGTATCGCCTTTTGGTGGAGATCCCGCGTGCGTATGTGATCTACGTCCAGCCTTGATGAGCGAGCTTTGGTTTCATTCAGGCCTTTAATTAGCGTATCTAGGTCCTTCTGTCGTTGGCGAATCAGTTCTTGCTTCTTCAACGCGTCTAGAGGAGTTTCGCAGACTGGACACTTTGCTAAAGCGCCTTCGAGTTCTCTCATCGCTTGCTGGGTATCATGGATTCGCGTGCGACGAATTGCCAACTCGTCATCTACCCTGCGTAGTTCAGAAATAAGTTTCTCGAGGCTGTCGTCCAACTCATTGGGTTTTAGCTTTTCCAATTCCATCTTTATGCTGCGTTTCTGCCGGATTTCTCCCTCTAAATTTTCGAATGTATTGCGGAGATGCTTTTTGTCAGTCTCTAGGCCTTGCAACTTGGAGTACGAGGAGGTAAATTCCGATTCAAAATTTTTTAAAATAGAATCTTTTTCCGATTTTTCTTTTTCTAGGTTTGCAACTTCATCCTGGAATTTGTCCAATGAGACATCAGCAGACTTTCCGAGTCTCTGTTTAATCCCATCGATCGTCATGCTCAGTGCCCCTATCGCTCCCTCAAGTTCCTTGTCGGACTGTTCGAGGGTTCCGATCTCATTTTCTTTCTGCCTGAACTCTTGATAGTGTACACGCACGGACTCCAGTTCTGGATTAATCGATCTAAGTTTCGTGGAGATATCTTGGCTAGAGGCCTTGAGGTCATCCAATTCTTGCTTGTAGACTGGAAGGTCATTAATAGATGGATCTTGTTTGAGTTTTTTCGCGTCCGTTTCGCGGTCCTCGGCTCTGTCGCCCGCACTGTTTCTTATGGTGCCAATTGTTTTGCGGGCTTTTTCCAGCCTATTTATCCCCAGTAGCTCGTCTATACTCTCCACCCGCTTGCCACGGGGGAGAGTAAGGAAGTAGTCTAGGCGATTTTGCTCCGAATATATGGCCCGCTCGAACAGATCGTAATCCAAACCCAAAAGCGAACCGATGGCCTCAGTCACTCGGGAGGCGCTCGGTGACTCCACCAGCTCCCCGCTTACCTTTCTCAGCTCGGATAGTGCTGTTCCACTCCCCCGCTCGATGACTCGCTTCACCATGAACTCTTCACCTTCGGGGGTCTGAAACCCAACCTCGACCTCCGCCTCGTTCTTGGGGTTTGGCCTGTTCGTGATTAAGTCATCTAGCTTTATGCGTCTTGACTGAATGGTAGGTATTGTCCCAAAGAGAGCGTAAGTTATCCCATCCATGACTGCTGATTTTCCGGCACCCATCATACCCACGAGAACGTTCGTCCCGTCCCCAAAACAGAGTTCACTGTCTTGGTGCGACTTCCAATTTTTCAGCTTTATTGAGGTTATCATTTTTCTTACCTCCTAAATCTGCATTGACTAAATTTTCTACAACACTATAAATTCTCTGCAACGCTTCTTTGCTTCTGTCTGAAATTAGAAGGTCGTAGAGGGTCCGTATGTCAAACATCTTCACATGTGGGACGTCTTTCAGAATATCTTCGAGCGATGTCATCGCCATCTCGTCTATCGATATCCGCCTGTCCCTACCTTCGCGTAGCATGTGCAGCTTCTCACCCAGCCCTGCTGTTTCTAGGTCAGCCTTGCCAATGACCAGTATTGTTCGTTGATTGAACTCCTCCGTTATTGCCCTCTCGTCGAATTCGCCTCGCGAGGCTTCTTTCGACATGCTACCAATGAGTCTCAACCTCATCATGGGCAATTTTTCGGTATTTTTCCTGGGTAGTTGTAGCAGCTCCTCAATTTTTTCTCTCACAGCCTTGCTCAGATCGGGAATTGTCACTTCATTGAATCTCATTTCCCTATAGTAAAAGTCACGTTGCGACTTGAGTTCTACGAACGTGCAAGACAATCCATCTTTGACTTTTACCATGTAGAAACCCTTGGGTGTCTCGGACTCAACCTTAACCATCTGAGTTCGTTCCGTGCTACCTGGGAAGATAAGGGGTTTTCCGTGTGCGGATGTCTCGTTGCGAGAGTGTACGTGACCGCATAGATAGAGGTCAAATCCCGCGGGTAGATTGGGTGTATCCAGGGTGTGGGCACCATCGCTAGAATATACGAACTTCCCAATAGATTGATGAAGGGTAAAAATATTGGTAGCTCCTTCGACAGGTTTGGGATTCCACGCGGTCAGGACTTGGGGTGCATGTTGCTCAGGTACGTTGCTCATCCCATGTATTGCGATCATGCCGACTAGGGTATGGAATACTAATGTATTATGATGAAGGTGAACTAGCAGTCCTGCAGCCTCAAGTGCCTCTACTGGATTGGTAAGCCCACGCGTACGACGCTCATGGTTGCCATGGATGGCCACTACGGGGATCCCGCGTAGCGCTACGGGTGATATTTCGTCCATGTTCTTGTTTATGACTCTGTCAAGGGTGACCTCACTGCCGACTTTCGCGGCGGGTATGGACAAAATGCGCATTGCTCGGGCCCACGCTTCTTGTTTCGGAATCCTGGTGTCGAATATGTCCCCAAGTATGATTATTAGTTGTGCCTCTAATTCAAGTGACTTTTCGATGGCCTCCCTGAATTGAATAAATGAATCTTGTTCTCTAATGGTTCCCCACTTTGCCCCAAGGTGGGGATCGGCGATAACTGCAAACTTCAACCAACCACTCAATCTCTCTTTCCTTTCTATGTTTAAGTGGATTTTCTGAAAAATTTTGTAGGTAATTTTTCGTAAGAATAAAATAATGGGCTCCGGTTATTAATTATATATCAAAAATAAATGGAATATCCTAGAATCCGATAGCCTTCTGAGCAATTTTCACGATTGGGGTAAGAACGACTCTCGCGAAAGCCTTCAAAATAGATGATCTTTCTATCATTTTGGCTATAGTCGGGGAAACTGTATAATAGAATGAGATGAGTTTATTCCCAGCCTTTTCCCTCATAAGGAAGTTGTCACGGAAGGATCTGAGGACATTAATTTCGTGGGCCATGGAAGTCCCGAATGCAGCAGTGGCTATGAAACATCCCCCACCTCTGCGTTCTAAGTTAAGGTGAAATTCCTTTCTGCAATTTTGGCATTCATACCTGAGGTGTGGAACCATTTTAGTAGACTTCTTGGTTATAAATCGTGAAGTTTTTTCTTTATCCGCTCTTCCGGCTATCCCCATCGGCTTCTGACAGTCAGGACATAATATTGAGGGCACTGAGATGAGCGCCTTCGGAGAAACCTCGGTGAAATCTTTTTCTTCAAATCCCATCTGAACCGCTAATTTATTCAGCTTAATGGTTTATTAACCTATGGAAAATTTGGATTAGATTTTCGTTTCTTCAAGCAATATTCAAGATTTTATGATAATATCCTGCAATGAGTTTTCTTATTTTCGACGCTTACGCCTTTCCAGATGGTCATTTCCCCCCAACCAACTCCACAGTTATGCACCTTATTCTGTTGGTTACTCATTTTATGATTTTTCCGGTAGGAGAAATGATCACATCCACACCTTCTTTTTCTACTTTTTTTATGGTTTTATCCGCTCCTTATTTGTGCGTATATAATATGGTGCAACTATGGCGCATTTTTAAGAATTATGCAACGCTTTTTAGTGGCTCGATTAGTTGGTAAATGAAATATAGTAAATAATTACTCTATTAATTGCGTGTTCAGCTTACGGTTTCAATTAGAATAGTTTAAACTTAAATTTGGAATCGTATAAATTCAATTTGGTATCTCGGTGTCGGAACCTTGGGTTGAGAAGTACAAGCCGCGCAGGCTACGCCACATAGTGGGTCAGTCCAAAGCAGTTCAGGATATCGCCAGATGGGCAGAGAGCTGGAAACGAGGCAGGCCGTCCAAGTCAACGGCACTCTTCTACGGTCCGCCCGGGACCGGAAAGAGTGCTGCCGCAGCCGCGTTGGCTCAGGAGTTCAGATGGGATTTTGTCGAGATGAACGCAAGTGATCAGCGAACCTTCGCGAAAGTGGAGCAAGTGGCTGGGACCGCGGCTACCGCTGGTACTTTATTAGCTGGGGCAGGGGGCAAGCGGTTGGTGGTGCTTGACGAGGCGGACAATGTTTACGGGAGAAAAGATCGTGGGGGATATCGCGCCATAAAGGACATCGTCGGAAAGGCAGCTAACCCTGTCATCCTCATTGCTAACGATAAGGATGCAATCCCGTGGGACATCAAGGCCTCATGTTTAATGGCGAACTTCGGGAGGCTGAGGGATGAAAAAATAATAAAAGAGCTTGAGAGGGTCTCCCGTGCCGAAAAAATAGATGCGAATCCGGTGGCTCTGAAGGTGATCGCAGAGACCGTTCGCGGCGATCTACGCTCCGCCGTAAACGACTTGCAGACCCTAGCCAGCGGGAAGAGGAAGTTATCGGTGAAGGACTTGACTCTTTATCGCCGCGACCATGCTTTCGAGGTGGGTGACTTCCTGAGGCGGTTGCTGGAATCCACCAGCGCAAAGGAAGCCAGAGAGCTCATGTGGTCCCTAAATATGAAACCAGAAGATGCTCTAGTCTGGATCGACGAGAACATCCCAAAGATGATACTGGATCTGACGTCTCGGGTTAAGGTCTATGATGCTATCTCCCGTGCGGACGTCTTTCTTGGTCGAGCTAGGCGCAAAAGGGCCTACAAACTCTGGGGTTATGCGTCCGATTTGATGAGCGCTGGAGTCTGGATGTCTCGAGGCGAGCGTCTGAAGCCATTTGATGTTAAGTTTCCCAGCCATATCAGGAGATATGCACGAACTCGGGTGGAGAGATCGGTGAGGGATGCTGTGGCTAAAAAGGTAGCCGCTCGATGCCATACGTCATCGAGGGTTGCGCGTAAAAACATCATTCCTTACCTGCGCGTGCTGTTCAAGCATGATAAAAAGGCCGCGTCTTCTATAGCCGGTGAACTGGAACTCACCGGAGCTGAAGTTGCTTATTTAAGATGATTTTTATCGTTTCGAAAATTATTTGCACGTATATACGCCCAGGAATTTTTTACTTGTTCTTGCGGGACAAGCCTAGCACTAGCGCAGCTCTAGATAGATTTTATCAGCATGTTAGAAACCGATTTGGCGAGTAGGTCAAATTTATCTAACGATGTTTCTACGGGGAGAAATACATGAAAAGCGCTCAAACACTGGCTGAATTGGTTATGAGATATGGATTTAAAGCGGCCGTCTCTAGAGCTGCCGAAACCTATGTGTGAGCTAAATATTTGCATAAGATTAGGTATAGCGGAGTTGTCATGCAGGATACCAAGCTCGAATTCGGGTTGTACGATGGAGATGGGGAATTGGGGCCCCGCCGTTACTCATCGGGCAAGACCCAGGTCGACCTAATTACTGAGATTCTGGATGCTTTTAAAGAAAATGACTTAGTGTTCCTCAAGGCCACGGTGGGAAGTGGCAAGTCCGCGGTGGGTCTGAGGACAATTCTGGAATTCGGGCGAGGCGTCGTGTCGGTCCCAACCAAAGTGCTATCCGAGCAGTATGCGTTGGCATACGGGGGAGACAAGTATTTCCTCAAGGATGATGGATCGAGGGCTAAGATAGGCATATTGAAGGGGCGCGGGAACTTCCGTTGCCTCTACCAAGACGACAAGGGTAGGGAAATTACATGCAGCAATCGGACCTTGCCCTGCAAGAGGCCTATCGACTGGAGGAGTGGGGAGCACAGGATCGATGCTCTTAAGGAATGTCCACACTGGGGTTTCGTCTTCACCAGCGTGACGGCAAAGTCAGTCAAGGATGCGCGCAAGGCAGGGTATGAAGGGATAAATGGGCAGTGGACTTGGTGCATGAAGGGCTGTTGTCCCTATTGGAAACAGTTTCAAGCGTACATTTCATCGGACGCGATATTGATGAACTCCGCAAAATGGGCCGCGGAAGTCAGCATCGGAAGGTTGCCTAAGGTTCACATAACCGTGGTGGATGAGGCCGACTACTGGTTGGACTCCCTTGCGGTGAAGGTGTTGTTGACCGATAGGACCATTGCAAGGATGCGGGAACTGGTCAAGAGCGTCGTCCGATGGGATGAAGAAGGAAATGCTGAACTGTTGGAAGCCATAGACGAAATCGATGATATGTGGTCCGATACAATCTCGGGGAATGGAGATCCCATAAAACTGGCTGAGGGCACAGTACAATTTCTCGAGAGGATCGACGAGACTTCCGGAAATCTGTATTGGAAACTGGCTTCCGTCCTGGAGCACAAAAGATACGCGGAGTTCGAGATTCGAGAGAAAAGCGTTGCATACTTCGTGCCAGATCCAAAGATAGTCCTGAAATCTATGCTGGATAAAGTGGGGGGCAAGTGGCTCCTGATGAGCGCGACCATGCAGACCCAAGTAGTCATGAGGGAAATATTCGGTATAGATCCAACATTTGTGATAGGTGAGACTAAGTTTCCAGGAACCATCACCAGGAGAAGGCTGGGGTCTGAAGAGGCGGTCAACTTTAGAAAATGGACTGGGGATAGGTTCAAGCAGAAATACTGGGCAATTCTGCGTAAGATTATGAAGAGGGCCCAATCTCCAGTTT